>JAUWRB010000046.1 GCA_030610785.1 Promethearchaeota archaeon
GGAATTTTTAACGTATTTTTTCCCTTTTTTGTGATCATGGAGCCTTTTTCTCCTAAAGTCATGATATATAACCCTTTATAATCGTTATCTTTAAAAAATTCCATTTTAAAAAATTCCATTTTCATTTCCTCTTCTGAGCCTTTCAAAATTAACTTATCTCCAATTAAGTCCATTATTTTTTTCATGTTAGAAATAATCTTTTTATCTTGAATATAGGAGACTCTCCCTTTCTTGTCAATTTTTCTAATAAATCCTTGTAAATCTATGCCAATATAAGCATTAGGAAAATGTTGTAAAATTCTTTTGATATATTTATAAGATATCTCATTACATATGGGAACTAATACAATTACATCAGGTTGATCGTGGAAATATTTCCTTGGAATGTTGTCAAATTCGAGATTTGGGCTTTTATATTTGAGAGTTAAAGTTCTTGAATGATCAGTATAATCAAGAATAAAGTTAGTGTTATTTGTATCATACCATTTTAACCCCTCTAAATCAATATTTTTATTTTTTAACAAATCTAATAGAGAGTTTTCAAAATTTTTTTTTCCTATATTTGATATAATACTTATAGTTACATCTTGAACATAAGCCCTTAAAGCTAATGAGCCGAAAGAAACGCTTCCCCCCAAAGTGGAAGCGTGCGCAACTTGATGGTGTATTATTTCATCAATTGCAAAATGTCCTGCAAATAAAAAGGATTTTTTTTTTAGACTTATTTTATTCATTTTTTTTTAATTCTTCAATAATCTTATTTTTATTTAATAATGCTAATTTCAATTTATTTATTGTACCTTGTAATTACTCAACTAGACCGGGCTGTGGAAAGTTTTTCGATTTTTCTTTAACCGTTTCTTCTAAAATTAATAGTTGTTCTTTAAGCATTTCGTTTTCTTGTCGTATTTTTTTCAATTCATCTGAATTTGCACTAATAACTCCGGTACTATCAACCGATTTCATGAGTTCTAAATTTTCTTTTTTTAATTTATCATTGATTCTTTTATATCGATTTAACTCTGTTTGGAGGTCTTGACATAAAGATTCCAATGTTATTGAAGAAGGTTTAGGAGGTTCTGGTGGTTTTTCTTTAATGTTTGAATCAACAGGAACAATATAATCAATAGTTAATTTTTTCAACTTTTCGATCAATTGATCGTGTAGAGAATCGTTTTCTTCCGTTAATTCTTTAATTTGAGTATTTTGTTCTATTACTTGAGATTTCGTTTTTAATAGTTCTGATTGTAATTCTTCAATTAAAGCCTCCTTTACGTTAGAATCACCATCTTTAATCGAATGGGATATGATTTGCGTTTCAGTGGTAGCGGTGTTAACTTTTAAATTTAATTCTTGTAGCGCCATATCTTTTGCGTTAATTTCACTTTCTTTTTCACGCAATAAATTTTCTAATTGCTCAATTTTAGTTTCAAAATCTTGGAAATCGCTTAACTTTTTCTTAAATTTCAATTCTACTTGTTTTATTGCATTTTCAAATCCAATATTTTCTTTTATTTTTTCTTTCAATTCTTGGTTTTCTTTTTCTAAAATATGGACTTGATTTTTAAGTTCTTCGAGTTTATCAAAGGTTTCTCCGATTATCGAAGCCCTTCCCTTATTTGTTTCTTTTTTCTTCTTTTTCCATAAACTCATGAAGTCATCTTCTTTTTTTTCTTCAGACATTTTTTATTCTCAATTTTTTTTTTTTTTTTAGAATACACTTAAAAATTTATGTTATTTTCTAATAATTCCCGAAAAATATCCTACAGAATATTCGCAAGGCCCGGAACCGCCTTGCTTTTCGTAACTCGTATAATATTTTAAAAATTTGCATTTATTAGCGTTTATTTTTTTACAAATTAACATTAAAGAAGTAATGGTTTGTGGTCCGCAAACAGAAGTCTTTAAAGCCGCCTTAAAAGTTTTTTTAGGTTCAAATTCAACGAAGGCATCCATAACTGCCTGGTCCATTTCACGCATGTTTTCAAGATCTTTTTCAGGATTCATAATATTTCTGGGTTGCTTATGCGTCATGTCTGAAGATGCCACAATAACAATATCTTTATCATTTGAATTAACCGTGTTTGCTATATCGCTCGATATTTGATCAATTACTTCAAAATCTTTTGTAGAAATTTTGATTGGGACAATTTTAATGTCTTTCTCCTTGGCACAATACTTAATAAATGGTAATTGAACTTCAATATTATGTTCTCTTCCAAAATGAGACCCCATGAATGCCGAATCGTCGCTTTTAATTATTTTACTATTTTTTAAAATTTCTTTACTCAACTTGTCGTCAATACTTAAATTTCCCAATGGAGTTTCCCATACACCTTCTTCCATCAAAGCAATTCCTCCATAACCAACATGATCAGTACCTAAAATTATAACTGTATCTGGGATTTTTTCTTTGAATAAATTCAGAAATGTACAAGCGCTAGCACATCCAGAATAAACATATCCCGCGTGTGGAGATATCCCACCAATAATTGACCTATCTTGTTGATTTAAGGATTTCATCTCCTCGCCAGGACCAAAATTTTTATCTAAAAAAGAATCGTGGATTATTTCATATAGATCTGATTTTGAACGGGGATAAAAACTCCCAGCAACCGATGTTTTTCGAATTTTTTTTACCACTTTTAGTTCAAACTATTTATTATAATTGATATTAAAAATAATGATATCTATAATTTCAATCAATCCTTAAAAATATAAATATTTTCATTTAATCCTTAAAAATTTGATAGATTTAATAAATTATCGCAAATAATTCTATATAATGAGTAAAGAAATGGAGGATAATATTTCCAAGAAAGTTCCCGAGATTCCGGATAATATTACTGAGAAAATTCCAGCGAAATTTATTAATTCAAGGGTAATTGTATTTGATCCCATACACGCCTCATATCTCTATATCAAAAAGAAATTTTTTGGATCTCCGCTAGGAATTAATAAACCGAGATTAGAATATTTTTCCAAACCCTCAGAATTGTCGCTTATAGAAGCGTATTACTTATTAAATACGGAGATTATTACTATTTTTGATGTCAAAGAGAAAAGATTTTTAAGTTCCGAGGAATTTTATGAAATAGCGAAAAAAATTCACCATAAATTTGAAGATAAATACGTGATTTACAAGGATTTACGGGAAAAAGGATTTGTACCAAGACCCGGACTTAAGTTTGGCGCAGATTTTGTTGTATATAAGAAGGGGCCAGGATTAGAACATTCGTCATTTATTGTTCATGTGCGACCACAGGATTCAAAGATTACTGCAATTGATATGGTTAGAGCCGGAAGACTCGCAACTTCCGTGAGAAAAAAATTCGTTATTGCAAATCCACTCACGTTAAGTTATTATTTTTTTGAATGGTTCAAGCCTTAAGCTTACCTTTTTTTTTTATCGGGAAATAATATTTTTAAAGAGTCGGTTAAGAATTTTGTTTTTAATTTTTCAATTTGGTCAAATTCTTCATTAGGAATAGAATTATTGATTTTCAAAACATTTTTTATGACCTCATTAGATCTATTTTCTGTAAAAATATAACCTTTCTTCAATAATTCTTTTCCTTCTTTATATATTAAAAGTATTAATTTAATTAAAACTAATAATTTTTTATAATCTGTAAATTTATCTATTTCACTATAAGCATTCTGAATTAGAAAACTATTTCTAATTAATTTTGCGATGAAAAGCTCTAATTTTTGAGTTTCTAGAAGCTCATCTTCTCCTATTAATTGCGTAAATTGTTTAAAATCATTTTCTTTTGATAAAATTTCATTTACTTGGTTTCGACATTCATACCAATCAAGATCGATTCCAATCAACTTAACATCTCTTTCTTTCCACCATTTTAAAATATATTCAGGATAATTTGAGTATGAATTAAGCCAATCTATTGCGGGATAATGTTTTAAATACGCTAATCTGGGGTCTAATGCTAAAATACCTTGAACAACACGTTTAGTGGATGCAATAACTGGTTCGTTAAAATTTCCAGCGGGGGGCGATATTGTCCCGATAATCGTTAAAGAACCTTTTCTTTCTATATTGGAAAAAGATTTCCCCAAGGTTTCCACGACTCCAGCTCGTTCATAAAAACTAGATATTTTTGAGGGTAAATACGCAGGAAAAGCTTCCTCTGCAGGCATTTCCTCTAATAAACTCGAGATTTCTCTTAGCGATTCTGCCCATCTTGAAGTACTATCCGCAAGAACTGCAACATTATATCCCATATCTCGATAATATTCAGCAATAGTAACACCTGAAAAAAGGCTTGCTTCTCTTGCGGAAACAGGCATGTTTGAAGTGTTTGTAATTAGAACTACTCGTTCAATTAAGGGTTTTTTATGTTTATAATCAACATTTTTAGAAAACTGCTCCAATACATGCGCCACTTCATTTCCTGGTTCTCCACACCCCACATAAATAATAATATCGGCATTACAATACATGGCGATGCATTCTTGGATAACTGTTTTACCTGTTCCAAAACCTCCTGGAATAGCAATTGTTCCTCCTTTTGCTATAGGAAACATTAAATCAATTGCACGAATTCCTGTAAGTAATGGTTCCGTTGGACTTATTCTCTTTTTAAACGGTCTTTTTTTATTAACTGGCCATTTTTGTAACATGCAAAAAGAACGTTCTTTCCCATCGTATTTTAATCTATATATCTCATCAATAATGGTAAATTCGCCTTCTTCTGCGATATATGACAATGTTCCATGAGCATTAGGTGGTGCTAATATTTTATGCTCTATGATTGATGTTTCTTGTACAGTTCCAATTATATCTCCACTATCTATTTTTTCATTTAGCTTTTTCTGTGGTACGAAATGCCATTTTTTTTCTCTTGATAAAGGGTCATATTCAATCCCCCGGTTTAATTTTCCGTCTTTAAATCTTAAAAAAGTATTTTCTAATGGTCTTTGAATTCCATCAAAAACATGCGCTAATAAGCCAGGTGCCAATTCCATGGATAAAGGTTCATTTAAACTTATAACTTCTTCCTTTAATTTTAAATTCATTGTACTCTCATAGCATTGAGCAACTAAGTGATTGTTATATATTTGAATAACCTCACCTAAAATATTGTGATTCGAGATTTTAATCAAATCATAAAGTCTTGCATGATTTTCTATTCCTTTAACATTAATTAAAGATCCATTTATCCCAGAGATATATCCGCGAATAGAATTTTCTTTAGAGTTAACCATTTTTTGCACAAAAATTTTTTTTACTTCATTTTACTATATTTTCGCCACAATTAGGACATTTTTTTACGAAACCCGCTAATATCATTCTACAATTAGGACATTTACGAACAATTGGATTTCGATACTTTTGACTAAGATCAATTTTATCAATCCTTCTTAATTGAGGGTGATATTTTTCAAATTGTTTTAAATATTCTTCTTTTTTTTTTTGATCTGAATCTTCTAAATTAGTTTTTTCATGTTTAAATCTAGAGAAAAGAGAATTTCCTTTGCCTTTAACTAAGATTCCGATAAAAAATAATAGAGCGAAAAAATCAATTAAAAGTGCCAGTAATGGAGTAGCGCCATAATTTATCAAAATTCTATAAAGCTCAAATAAAAAAATAAAATAAATTATCAATAAAAATATTTTAAAAATGTAGTATTTCCTTGATTTTTCGTGTTTTTTATTAATTTTCATTTTTTCAATTCAAAAAAATTTATCAATTATATAATTTTTAGCACTATCAATTTTTTCTTTAATTTCTTTTGTTTCAATTTCTTTATCTATCTCTTTAGCTATGTCATCTTTTTCTGTATCAATTTTAAATGAAATTGTAGAAAAATTTTCTTGTAATATAAAAGGAATAAATTCTGTTCCAGCACCCTCATAAAATTTAAAAAAGAACTCGTAAAAATGAAGACGTATTGCATTTAAAAATACAAGTACGCCTTCTAAAAGGATTACTATTATATTTCCGAATATTAAACAAATTATAATTATAATTTGTACGAATATACCTTCTCCAGGTATTATTGAAATCATTGCTTTAATCGCAAGCATTAAAGAGACGTGCGCCAACGCTAAGGCTAATATCCTTATATATGATAAAACATTGCTCGGAACTGAAAGAACAGTCTCAAAAGTATCCATCGATCCTTCTCCTAATAATTCACCGTATGATTTTTTCTTCATGTATGATATTCCTATAATTTTACCAATGGGCTTAAAAAGTATCAAAAAGAGCCCCGGTATTAAGGGAAGTAAAATAGGCGGAAAAGGCGATGCAAACCATTTATTTAAATTTATCCCCCAAATAGAAATAATAAGAATACCAAAATCTAAAAATAATATTTTCATAAATGATTCAGTAAACGCTTTATATTTTTGAGATTTCTTACAAAAATTTACTATTTGAAGAAACCAGCCCAAATTAATGTGAATAACTCCGATAAAGATGGTTAAAATAAATATTGTCATTACATTTTTTAAAGGATCGAAAAGTGTTATAGAGCCCACGAAGGGAATAGGTATTGGAATGGGATGTAAGGGAAAGCCCAATATATTCTCGGAGCCAAAAAATTCGCCATAAAGCAACCCCGCTAAAATAGCCCAACAACCGCACCAGAAGATAATCCAACAAAAATTATATAAATCTCCCCCTCGTTTTTTAAAAACTATTGATCCGATAATTCCGGAGATTATAAGAACCAATCCATGCCCTATATCTCCAAACATGATACCAAATAATAATGGAAAAGTTATGAATAAAAAAGGTGTAGGATCGATTTCGGAATATGAAGGAACGCCATACATTTTTGTTAATGTTTCAAAAGGCCTTATCACGCGATTATGTTTCATTATTGTAGGGGTCTCTCCAATTATATCATCTTGCCTAATATTTGAACCAATATCTTTATTCTGATAATTATTTTTTAAATTTGATTCTTTTTTTGATAATTTTTCATCTATCGGGGTCTTAGTTTCATGAACTCTCTTTATATTACCTTTTTCATCAATAATATATATGTTAATTATTATTTTATCTTGAAAGCTATTAATCAATTTTTTTTTAATTTGTTCTTTTTTTTCTTTAGGAACAAAAAAATTAAAACTCAAATGATTTAACGATCGTTCTTCAAACTGGTTAATTGCCCAATTATATTCTTCAAGGTTGTATGCAACTTCATTGATTGCAGCAAATTTTAATAGATTTTCATCTCGAATTCTTTTCTTTTCTTTTTTGTATTTTATTAACGTATTTTCTATCAAATTAAGCTCTTTATTAATTCGTTCAAAATTAATTCCTTTAATACTTATATACTTTTTTAATAAAGGAACTTCTTCCGCATGGATAATGCGAATTCTTTCTTTTAAATCGTTTTCTTTTTCTTTAGTACAAATTACAAAAAAAGCGGTCCTATCATTTGATATGGGTTGCATCTGAATTACATTAGGAAACTCAGAGAAATCAAAAATGTTTTTTAAAATACTTAAGTTCTTTGAAAATGTTGTATAAACTTTAAAATTAAATTGAGTTAAGCTTAAAAGATTTTCGCGTGATACATTAAACTTTTCTATAAACTGATATGATTTTTTTATAGTATTAATTTTTTCTAGCTCAATTTCTGTTTTAGAAATATATATATCTAATTCGTTAAAACGATTATTAAAAAAATTCACTTCATTTGAAAGACTTTTTAGGAGGTCATGTGAGTCTTTTTCAACGAAATCCATTTTTTCATGTTGCTTCATTTGTAATTCGAGAAGATCAGATTTACTAATTTCTAACCTATTGAATAAAGAATTCAAATTTACTCTTAAATTTTTAATGTTACTTTCATAGAGTTCTTCTTCTGAACTCTGTTTTTTTTGATATATTTTTTTTGATTTAATGTGAACTGATTTTGTTTTAGCAAGATTTGTTAAAAGTAAATCTTTATTGTGTTTTTCTATTATTACATTAAAAAGGTTCATTTTAATACTCGGCTTCATTCTTATCACTTATTATTTATCTGTACCTAAAGTTTAATCAAGCTTTTCGTTTTTTTTAATCTTACAAAATTTTCTCTTTCGAGTTCTTCTAAAACATCTTTAATTGTTTTAATATCTGATATTAATTGCGGAATGATTATATTCTTCAGTCCATTCAACCGGCGACTTATTTTTTTAAAATTAAATAATAATTTTATTAATATATCTTCTTTTTCAGCATAGATTATAAGATTTTCAAAAAATTCTTTTAATATAATAATTAATTTATCAAGATGGGGGCTGGTATCTGCAAAAGAATAGGGCGGAAGTTGTTTTTCTTGTTTTAAATCATAATAAATATCAGGGAGTAAAATTCCAATGTTTTTCTTATATTTAATATCTATTATCGGTTTATATTGTATCTTACTCATGTTTTTTATTAGATTTAGTTTATTTACACCCATTTCTTTAAAACAAAGATATAATTCTAATAACGATTTTTTATATAATTCATAAAATTGTGATTGACGCTTTTTATAATCCGGCCAATATTTTTTAATTTGTTGGATTAATTGTTCTTGTTTATAGCTTAAAAAATTTTCCCCTCTTTTAACAAAACTTAATTTCTTCGAGAGATTAATCAAATTAGTTTTTGTTGGCTTTAATCGTCTAAAACTCATAATTTACACTTGTTTGGGGTAATATTTATCTATAAATTCTTGATGAATTCTATACAATTGATTTTTAGGGATATTTCCCAAAACTTCCCAAGCGATCGAGAACGTTTTTGAAAAATCACGATTTTCATCAAATCTTTGTTTTAAAAATTTGTTTTCAAAATCATTACCAAATTTTAATAATATTTTTTGTTCTAAATTTAAACTATCCTCTCCTACAACAGAAATCAAATCCCTAACTTCTAGGGCGTTTGAATAGGATGCTAATAGTTGAGAACTAATGTCAGCATGATCTTCCCTAGTATTTTTTTCCCCAATCGCATCTTTCATCAAACGAGAAATTGATGCGAGTACCTCCATGGGAGGATAAATACCCTTTTTTTCTAAGTTACGATTGAGGACTAATTGCCCTTCAGTAATGTAACCCGTTGTATCTGGGATGGGATGGGAGATATCATCATTTGGCATCGTCAAAATTGGAATCTGGGTTATTGAACCTTTCTTTCCTTTTATTATACCTGTTCTTTCATAAATAGAAGCAAAATTAGAATATAAATATCCGGGGTATCCTTTTCTGCTTGGTATTTCTTCTTTAGCAGAACTTAATTCTCTTAAAGCCTCAGCATAATTAGTCATATCATCTAAAACAACCAAAACATGCATTTCTTTTTTAAAAGCAAAATATTCTGCCGTTGTTAAAGCTACATTTGGAATTATTAAGCGTTCTATGACTGGATCGTCAGCAAAATTAATAAACGAGATAATGTTATGAATATTTCCGCTTTTTTGAAATTTTTCGATAAAAAAGATTACATCGTCTTGAATAATTCCAATTCCACAAAAAATAATCAAAAAAGGTTCTTCTGATAGGACTTTAGCTTGAGTTACTATTTGAGCGGCTAATTTATTATGCGGCATTCCTTGACCGCTAAAAATAGGTAATTTCTGTCCTCTTATTAATGTGAATAAACCATCAATTACAGATATCCCCGTTTGTATTACATTTGAGGGATATTGCCGAGCAAAGGGATTTATTGGAATACCAGTTATATCTTGTTCTATCTCAGTAAAGATTTCAGAATCTAAAAGTTTCTTTGTATGGATATCAATAGGTTGCCCTAAAGAATTAAATACACCACCTAACATATCGTTTGAAATCTTTAATTTAAAAGGCTCTCCTGTAAAGATAATTTCGGAATTGTCTGATGATATCCCCTTGGTCTCTTCGAAAACTTCTATAACTATAATTTCTTCGTCAATCCTTATGACCTGACCAATTCGATTTTCTTGTCCTTCTGTCCGAATTTTAACAATTTCTCCATAATGGACATCATGTTTATTCTTTAAAAATACCAAGGGACCTACAATTTGTCTAATTTTTTTATATGTTATACTCATTTTTCTCCCATGGATATGTGTGTGTGTTTTAAAGCTTTAATTTCGTCAAACAATTTATCTGTTATTTTCGCGATTTTAGAAATTTCATTATTAGGAATAGAACTACCAATTCTTAAAATGTCGTCAATAATTTTAAGCTCTTTAATCTCTTCAATAATAATCCCTTGATTTAAAAGTTCTTTAGCTTCCTTGTATAATAAAAGAATTATTCTTATTTGCTCCATCAATTTATCGACATCAGTGTAATTATCTACGTTATCAAAAGCGTTTTGAATAAGAAAACCCTCTTTAATTATTTTTGCGATGAAGAGTTCTAACTGTTGATCTTCCGGTAAATTTTCTTCTCCTATTAATTGAATTACATTTTTTAAATTATTTTCTTTAGATAGAATTTCATTAACTTGATTTCGACACTCTTGCCAATTGAGTTCAAGCTCGTCTCCTGAAATGCCTTTTTTATTCCACCAATTTGAAATATATTCTGAATAATTTGAATAAGAATCAAGCCAATTTATCGCGGGATAATGTTTAGCATAAGCTAATCTTGCATCCAATGCCCAGAAAGCTTGAACAAAGCGTTTAGTAGTAGCTGTAACAGGTTCGCTAAAATCTCCTGAAGGAGGGGAAACAGATCCAATAATTGTTAAAGATCCCTCTCTATTTTCTTCTGAATTATTCGTTCCTAATGTCTGAACAACACCTGCTCTTTCATAGAAACTAGAAAGTTTTGAAGGTAAATAAGCAGGATACCCTTCTTCTGCGGGCATTTCTTCTAATAAACCAGAAATCTCTCTTAAAGATTCTGCCCATCTTGAAGTGCTATCTGCCATTAAAGCAACATCATATCCCATATCTCTATAATATTCGGCAATCGTGATCCCTGAAAAAATACTGGCCTCACGTGCAGATACGGGCATGTTTGAAGTATTTGCAATAATTAAGACTCGCTCTAATAGTGGACGACCACTTCTTGGATCAATTAATTTTTCAAAGTCTTTTAAACTATCAGCAATTTCATTTCCTCTTTCTCCACAGCCAACAAACACAATAACATCAGCATCACACCATTTGGCTAAGGATTGTTGAATAACCGTTTTACCTGTTCCAAAGCCTCCAGGAACAGCAACGGTACCACCTTTTGCTATGGGAAACAATAAATCTATTACACGGATTCCGGTTATTAATGGTTCCGTGGCTTTTTCTTTCTTATAAAACGGTCGTCGCTTTGTAACAGGCCACTTTTGTATCATGTTAAAGCTATTTTCTTGACCGTTTTCTTTTAATTTATAAATAATGTCTTCAATCGTATAATCTCCTTCTTCCGCAATAAAAGTTAAAGTTCCAAATTTTTTCGGAGGTATTAATATGTAATGTTTTATTGACGAGGTTTCTTGAACTATTCCAATTATATCTCCACCACTTATTTTTTCATTTAAATGTTTTTTTGGTATAAAATGCCACTTCTTTTTCCTTGATAAAGGTGGTAATTCAACTCCTCTTTTTAAGAAACCATTGTCCTTAAATTGCGAGTAAATATCATCTAAGGGCCTTTGAATTCCATCAAAAATTTTTCCCAATAAACCAGGAGCTAACTCCATGCTTAATGGATGTTCTAAATCTATAACTTTTTCTCCTAAGCTTAAATTACTAGTATTTTCATAACATTGAACAATTACTTTTTCTGAATATATTTGAATTACTTCACCTAAGATATTATGATTCGAGATTTTAATCAAATCGTGAAGTCTTGTGTGATTTTCAATTCCCTTTACATCAATTAAGGAACCATTAATCGCAGAGATGTATCCTACAGAAATGTGTCCGATTTGATTACTGGTCTTCATCATATTCTTTTAAATACTCTTTAATGTTCTTTTTTTTATTTTTTATTAATTCTTCAAACTCTAAATCTAATTTAATATATTCATTTCCAGAAATAATGTTAGAAAATTCCATTTCAATGAGATTATTATTTTTTTCAATCATACGATCTATTGTATAATCGTAAAAAATATTATCTTGAGTAAGTGCGACTTTAAATCCTCCTAAAAAGTCATCAGAAACTTGCTCGATCTTAACAGGATTTTTAAAAATACTTTTTATTTTACTTGAATTTTGATTAAAATAATTATAATCCTTTGAATTAAAAAATATTATTATTTCAACTGGGTGATCTATATTTTTGCTTATGATTTTTATAAAATCTAATACATAAATTATGTAATTTAAATAATTTTTATCTATTTTCTCTTTAATTGAGTTATATAGGTGGATTTTTAAATCTTTTAATAAATAATTCTTTAAATTCATTAATTTTTCTTTTGACTTTAAGAGAGTACTAGCTATTTGATTATTTAAAAATTGATTATAGTTTTCTATAAAATTATCCATAATTTTTAAAGAACTTTTATTAATTATTTCTTCATATTTTTTTCTAATATCAGCTTTTTGAAATAAATTTTGTCTATTAATTTCTTTAATTTCTTGTTGAGCTTTACTAATTAAGTATAGACCTAATGCGCCTATCTGTTCTTTTAAATCGTTCTCTTCAGAGATAATTAATCAACCTTTTAAAGTAGGAGTTTTCCAATAGATTCATAAATTTTTGATATAAAAATATCCTTATTGTCTTCAGACATTGAAAAAAGATCTGGCAGAATAAACAGAAAAGGTTTTCGTCTATTTAGTTTAAAGTCAATTAAGAAATCGATAATAGTTTCTGGTAAATTCATTGCAATTATTATCATGCTAATTGAAGAATTATTTATTAATTGATTAAATTCTTTCATGAAATCAGTGATTTCAGTAATAATTGTCCCTTCTGTCCCTAATAGCCCTAACATTGAAATTATTTCATTATCCCCGATAATATGAATTTTATTTTCAGACATTAAAAATCATACCCCATTTTTTCTAATAGTATATTTACTCTATTTACCTTATTATTTTGAAATTCTTTTTCAATTTTTTTAATTAAATCATCTGTTTTTTTTTCAAATTTTATAATAGCTCCTTGAATTTCTTCTGAAAGATTTATTAGGATTGAAGAAATAAATTCTTTTTTTTTTCTAAGGATTATTTTTTTTTTCTTTTCTTCATTCTCTTTTAACAACTGGGTTTCAGCAGTATTTTCTCTTCTTGAGTTTTCAATTAAATCCTCGTAAGTTATTTCGATTTCCCTTATCCATTTAAAAATATCAATAAACATTATCTACCTTTTTTTTTTATATCATAGTTTTTAACGATTTGAACTTTCTTTGAATTATTCCAACTATATTGGGGATAATTTCTAATTTAATTTCTTTCTCTTTCTTTATTATCAATTCCAGAATCCTGAATATTGTTGAAGAGTCTATACAATCAGCTTCAATTTTAAATTTCTTAAAATAATAATTAAAGTATAATCTCTCAAGTTGAGATATTGGATTTTTTGCATTAGAAATATTAAAAGAATATCTTAAATCGCTAGCTTTTTTTAAAAAATCATCGAGTTTTAAAAAAAAATCGTTTAAATTTTCTTGATCCAAAAGAATAGAGATTTTTTTATTATCTAAAAATAAATATTTATCTACCATGAATTGGGATATTAGATCTTTATCTATTTTATTTATTTTACTGCGATAAATCAAATTAATGTTATAAATTTCAGTCATGAAAGAATTATAGAGAGATATTATCGCTTTTTCTTTTGGATTATAAATTTTTTCTCTTTTTATCATATTTGTATAATACAATTTATCTAAAAACGATTCTAAAACGAATATTTCGTTATAATTTTTAAAATAGAGAATTCCTTCCCTTATTACTTGATAATATCTTGATCGTTTCATGTATAGTTGAATCTCGTCTATTGATGAAAGTTCAATTAGTTTTTTTATAAAATCTGTATTTTCCAAATATTCTTCGACTGTAAAATTGACATTTTTTGTTTTTTCTTCAAGACTCATTCCAATAATTGAACCTAAAATAATTTGTTTAATATTCATTATCTCGTACTTAAGTAAATAATCTTTCAAGAAACGCCTTATGTTTATTGGAGAAAATAAAATTATTTTTCCGATTAGTTTAATATAAATATAATACAATCTCTTCTCAATTTCTTCAATAGAAAAGTCCTTAATTTTTAAGCCGGGATAAAAAGGTTCAATAAATCTAATAAATTCATCAATTTCTGTTATATCTTTTAATTTTTGCAAGGTTCCTGAATCCATTATTAATTGTTTTAAAAAAATTATTTTAATATACGTGTAGGCATAAGTTGCTGGAACGCTCAAATTGAAAGAACACCTAATAATATGATTTTTCTTTATTATTAAATAAATAATTAATTATTTTTTGGAATTTTTGTAAAAGTTTTAAGTTGATTCTACGATGAATTCCGGGTTTCTACTCTGGTAGTGATGGAATTTTTGTCCATAATAAAATTGCAATGATCAGTCCATATACAGCTAAAGCCTCTGCTAAAGCAACAATTAAAAACGCTTTAAAAAAATTTTCTTCCCTCTCTGTCAATGCCGCTATTGCCGAAGTACCAACAGTTTTAATTGCCATTCCACTCCCTAATACGCCTGCGCTCACTGATATTGCTGAAGCAATTCCTAACATGCCCGCAGTTGAGGAATTATAATAATCAAATGTATTACTCTGAGTTGTTTGAGCAGTCGTAAAAATTATAATTCCATTAACCGTAAAAAAAACTAAAAATATTAAAAAGACCTGAAAAAAACCTATTAATAAGTAAAACTTCTTTTTTCCATTCATTTAATATACATCCATTAATTTATAAAATCAAATTTATTTATAATAAATAATATAACTACATGCGTATAAGCTTTTTTCTTTTAAGTTATCCGTAAGAGCATAAAAAAGGAAAAAATATTAATTTAATGTTATCTTTAATATATTAAACTAAAATAACTTGAATTTTCATTATACATGATTTTAGATATTTCAAATGATTCTACAAGGATTATTTAACATTTTGGAACTATATTCCAATCAAGAAGATATTTTCTATAAAAATATTGATAAATATTTTCGAGAGAAATTTAATAATGATTTTAATAAAAATATTACAGAAAAGGATAGTCTCCCAAAAATCTTTAAAGAAATAATTAGTTCTATTACAAATGAATTAATAAAATTAGGTTTTGATCAACATGAAATTGAAAATAAATTTTCTAACCATTTCTTAGAAATTCAAAAAAATGAGATAGAAAAAATAAACTCAAAAAAAGATCTTTATGATAAATTAGCACCGATAATTTACGAAATCTTTTTAGAAAAAATAATCTATTATATCGCAAATATTAATGTTGGACCTGCAATTTTAAATTTAAAATCTAAGGGTTTTTTACCAATAGAATTTATTATTGAGTTAGAGAATTTAAAAAGCTTATTTAAGCAATCACCAGAAAAAACAGAGAATTTACACAAATACATTCAAATTCGGGAAAAAATAATTCAGAAGTTTCACGAAAACAAAAATAATATTGAATATTTAGAGGACTTACAAGAACCTCAAAAATTGCAATTATTATACTTAATTTATAGAATTATTGCCTTTTTTAATATTGAAAAAATTTTCGATTTTTCCCATTTAAAAAATTATCTTAAAAATAATGTTAACGAATGGTTGGATTCGCTTCCATTAATAACATTGAAAAATCCCGATCTTTATTTCTGTGGAATATATTTAGCAAAAAATTTGAATATTCAACTTGATGAAGAAAAGATAAAGGATTTTTTGTTAAATTTATTTGAGGAATTAATTGATGAGTTTGAAGCGCCTCTTATTGAGGCAACAGACCAACTTTATTATTTTTTTAAATCAACTGAATTAGTAAAAGTATATATCCCAATAGAACAACTAAACCCTTTAGTTTACTGTGAGCCTAAATTCTTTGAAGCAAGTTATTTAAGAAATTTGGAAACCTCTCAATTAGTAGTAATATTAAAAATTTTTTTTATTCTCAATGTTTATGAGAAAATAGATTCTAATCATATAAACGCAATAATTGAAGAGATTGAACATCGAATAACTCCAGAAGGAATAAAGCAATACCGTGATGGATTTGTCTCATCTGAATCTGCTTATTATGTCATATTTCTGAATTATATGAGAAGTACTCTTATCAAGTTAAAAGATTACGATCTTTTGGATAATTGTGTCATGAGAATTTATAGAAATCTTGAAATTATCAGTTTTTCAAGTGAAACAAATTATGACTTAGTAAGTGAAATATTTTATTCTTGTGAAGGTTTAAAATTATTGAATTGTATAGAAACAAAAGAAATGATAATGCATCTCGCTAAATATTTGTTTCCTCAAGAAATTGTTGATACGATTTCAAATAACAAAGAAATCGGTAAATCATCTGCAAAATTTAGACATTTTAAAGTAAGTCGAATTACTGGAGAAACTATGCTTCCTTAACGAGATAGGATAAACCCCCACGAATATTGAACCGAAGCTAATCCATTCGTGAATTCTGTAAAGTTATGGTGGTTAAAAACCTTATTAAAATTGTTCATTTCTGTGTTTACATTTCCTAAGTCCATGATATTTCTCAATTTAAAGGACGAATGTAATACAATTTAAAAATAGAAATTTTAGATTGTTAAGAAAGGACATTTTTCGTTTAATTGGCTAACACATTAAAAGTTTCGGTCGATCCGCCGTTATTGATAAAGCAATACTCTTATAAGATCGGCGATA
>JAUWRB010000083.1 GCA_030610785.1 Promethearchaeota archaeon
GTAAACCAATTTTGATATTCAAAATTACAATTAGAGCATGTCTTTTTAAAATATCTGGTTGTTTTTATTCCAATTTTTTTTTTTTTTTCTTTTCCCATAATAGTGGTCGGATATTTTGAGTTTAACTCCCTAATAATTATTTCTTAAATAATTAATTAATATTTTGTCTATTAATATATATATTATTGGTTATAGAATTTAGAACAATAATTTTAATAAAATTTTATGCCTTACTTTATGATAATAAAAAGGAATAATTAACGTGAAATTTAATATTAATTCTGAAGAAGTAAAATCTCTTTTAGCCGCAATTGAAGATTTACTTGATATAAAGTTATTAATTAGGAAAATAGTTCCTGATTACGATTTAAACGAAGAATTAAACGAAAAATTCATTTCTTTATTATTTTCTTTACAAAAAAAGCTTCAACCCATTTTTTCTAAATATTTAAAACAAGACGATAAGATTTCATCAAAAAAGAAATCAATTTTCAAATTAAAAGAGAATATAAAAGAAATAATGGAACGCGATGATATTATCTTAATTTCAGCAAACTCGTCTAAAAAAAAAATAAAAAATCTTGGATTTAATCCGCAAAATTTGATTGTTTCTGGGGGACCTCTATTTATTGAGGATTATAAAATAATTAATCCAAATATTACCAATATAGCCTTACAAGGTATTAAAAAAAAATGTGAACGATTGACTAATCAATTAAAAGATGAAAATTGGAAGAAAAAGGATTTAATCTTTATTTACGAAAAGGAAAATCCCACAGATAAATTAATTTTAAAGAAATTAGACGAAATTTCCAACATTATTGGTAAAAAAATCAAAACTATTGAGATAAAATCTTGGAAGGCATTAGATGGTTAGATTAGAATTATGATTTATTTTTTAGGAAATTTTCATTTTTTTTAAGATATTCTCTAAATCTTCGATGAATTTTGATAAGTGAGGTTTTTGAACGTGCGGCATGATTACCGCTCTTATTAAATTAAGATCCACGAATTTCCCCAACATCCATTTTTTTTTGCGTAATTCCTCGTCTATTTTGCATATACTCTCTCCACTTTCAGTAGTGATTCCTACAACATTCATGACGGGTTTTGCTACTATTTTAATTCCTTTTATTTCGGATATTCGTTTAACTAAATATTGAGTATTTTTCATGCATTCCTTAACGATGTTTGTAAATCCATTCAATCCTAATAATTTAATTATTGCCCAAAAGGCAATTACTGGTCCTCCTGGTCGAGTTCCAACAATTTGGAAATGTTTAAAATTTCCTCCAGCAAGGTAAGGAATTTCAAAACCTAATTTTTTTAAAATTGACGGATCTCTTATTAAAAACCCTCCTGAGGGGATAACTCCTAAACCCATTTTATGTGGGTCTGCTGTAATAGAGTTCACTGTCTGAACTCTAAAATCCCATGGTCTGATTTTATAACTTAGCTTTTCTAAAAAGGGCAAAACAAATCCTCCAAATGCGGCATCAATGTGAAAAAAAATGTCTTTTCCTTCAATTATTTTCCCAATTTCGTCTATTGGATCAATTAATCCTAATGAAGTTGTTCCTGCGATTCCCACTACTCCGCAAGTCTTTCTGTTTAAGAGCGATTCGAAATGGTTTAAATCTAACTCATAGTCTTCATTTAAATTTACTTTTTTTAATTTAATACCCAAAATATCTTCTGCTTTATCAAAAGAAGCGTGTGCAGACACAGGAACAATAACTTCAGGATTTTTAATGTCATTTCTCAATTTTTTAACGATCCTCATTGCGATTAAATTAGCTTCCGATCCTCCCGTAGTAAACGCCCCAGTTATGTTATTCCCCCCAAAAAGGTTCCCAATTTCATCAATCAATTCGTTCTCTAAATCAGAAGTCCCTGGAAATAACCCTGGATCTCCCAAATTTTTATTAATATATTTCATGTATATTTCTTTTCCAAAATTTAAGGGAGCAGTACACATTGAACCTAATATAAATCCCGAATCGTAAGAATAATCAGGAGATAATTTTTTTTCTAAAATTTTTAATATTTCTTGCTTTTCTAATCCTTCTTTTAACATCTTTTTAACAATAAATCAATCGTTTAAGAAATTTAAATATTATAAGTAAAAAAAGAAAAATCAAAAATGTTATTATTCTAATTTCAAGAACAAATCTTAATAAAAAAACTAAAAAAGAGAATTAAAAAATGCACCTAACCACATCACTTTAATTAAAAGTGAAATTTTATTTAAATAAATCTTTTGGCATCTCTCTTTGAATATTTTTTCATTATATAATATATTTTTTCGTTTAAATCAATATTATAATGATTTGCAATGCATATTATCGAAAAAAGTAGATCAGCTAATTCTTCTCCTAAATCTGACTCTCTTTTTTTAGGTTTTTTTGGTTTATATCCCTCAAGATGATTGATCTCCCTTGCTAATTCTCCTATCTCTTCTATAACGGCAGAAAGCATTGCCAATGGTGGCCAATAACCCCCATGTTCAAGAATCCAATCGTTTACTTTATCTTGTATTTGTCTAAGTGATTTTTTTTCCATCATAATTATAAAATATTAATATTAAATATTTAAATAACATTGATTATTAGAATCGTTACATTTTTCGCTATTAATATCGATGATATTTTCCTTTCAATCGATTTTTTTTCAGCTCTTGGCTATAATAGAAAAAATATTGTCATACGGAAATATTTTAAAATTTTATTGTTAATCATTTCCTAAATAATGAAGATTTGGAAGAAATCATTAATCAAAATTCAATTATAGAGATAAGAATAAAAAAACCAATTTTTTTTCCATTAAATAAAACTTTTTCTTAACTTTTGTGCTTCTTTTTCAAGATCAATGCTCTCAAACCATTCATTAATTCCATTCAAATCATTTTGGGGAAATTCATACGAATATTCTTGGTCGGGATAAATGCCTTTTTCTACTTCATTTTTATAACTTACCAAAGCATTATGAATTGATTCTCCGATGTTTCCGAAATATTTAAGGAATTTTGGTTTGAAATCAGTAAAGATTCCTAGCATATCGTGAATAACTAAAATTTGACCATCACAATAAGCTCCTGCGCCAATACCGATTGTGGGAATGTCTATCGTGCTGGTTATTAGTTTTGAAATTTGCCAAGGAATACTTTCCAAGACAATGGAAAAAACCCCTGCTTCTTGCAAGTTTCTGGCATCTAATATCAATTTTTTTGCGGCCTCTATGGTTTTTCCTTGAACCATGAAACCGCCAAACTTGTAAATTGCTTGTGGCGTGAGACCAATGTGCCCCATTACTTGAATATCTGCGTTGATAATGGCTTTAATCGTTGGACAAATTTCCGTACCTCCTTCCACTTTAACAGCTTCAGCACCACCTTCTTGAATAAATCTACCCGCATTTTTAACAGCTTCTTTAATGTTAACCTTATAGGAGAGAAAAGGCATGTCCCCAACAACTAGCGCGTTCGATACTCCTCGAGTAACTGCTTTAGTATGATGGATCATTTCGTCCATCGTGACTGATAATGTATTTTTATATCCAAGCATTACCATAGAAAGCGAGTCCCCAACTAGGATTAAATCAATGTCGCTCTCATCAACGATCTTAGCAAAGGAATAATCGTACGATGTTATTGTAACTATTTTTTCGCCTTTTTGCTTCTTCTCAATTATTTTTTTTACCGTAATTTTTTGTAAAGACATAATTAGCTAAATTTTTTTAAAAATTTAATTGTTTTTCAAATTTAAAGTTAAATTCCCATAATTCTTTAAATTCCCATAATTCTTTAATATATCTCCATAAATTTTATAATGAAGTTGATTTAAGTGAAAAAAGGACCAATAAATAAGAAGAATATTCTTTCTATAAATCCATTAAAAGGCATATATAGAAAAACTCTAACATATAATGACGATATAATGCTCTGTCATTTTATTTTAGAGAAGGATGCTGAAATACCTCTACATGATCATAAAGCCCATCAAATTGGATACATCATTTCTGGAAAAGTAAGATTTATGACTGAAACGAGAGGAGATTTTATTGCTCAAGAAGGAGATAGTTATGTTTTTGATTCTTTCGAAAAACACGGAGCAATTATTTTAGAAACTGCTGAAGTTATTGAAGTTTTTTGTCCTTCCAGGGATGATTATAAATAACTAATAAAAAGAAATTTAAAAGAGATTTATATAATCATTACCATTGATAAGCGGCAACGGCAAAAATAGCAAATACGCTTAATAAAAATTCGCCTAATAACCAATCCATGAAGATTTCTTTTTTCTTATCTCTATTTTTTTTTATTCTTGTTGCTAATCCGAAACTTAGTGCGCTAGATGTTCCAGTAAACAAAATGAAAGAATAACTCATCGCATCTAAATTTATTTTAGCAATATCTAATAAATCCATTAGCCCCCAAACACCCATAAATCCAGCAAGAACTAGTAAAAAAATCCAGCCAGAAAATTGTATAACTTTTTCAAATTTGATGTCTTCTTCTAAGATAGATGTTATTGGTTTGATTTGTTTTTTTCTTGCTTTTGACATTGTGTATCTTAATAGTAATGATTTTTTGAATAAAAATTTTTTTTCTACAAATTTAAATCTTGTTTAAATAATTAGGGTTTATTTTTAAAGAATAAGATTGCTTTTGCGATATCTCCATTGTTCTCCCTTAGAACTGATTCTGCTTCTTTTATATCAATGTTTGCTTGAGCTGCTACTAGCATTATATCGTTTTCTGTAATGCTGGGCTTTAATTCTATCTCTTCTAAAGGCTCTAAATCTCCGATTTTTTCTTTTTCACTAATGCTCAATTCATCGGGAGAATATTCTACTGCTTCCCCAATTACTTGATATATTTCTTGCCCCATTTGCTTCATTAAAACTACTTCAGGCTGTTCAATGACAAGAGTTTTTTCCGAACACTCTATTATAACTCTCTTAGCATCGACTTGATCCATGTCTATACCTTGCTGCTGCATCTTTCTTCGCATTTGCCTAGATCCAAATTGCTGCCCCTCTCCTCGTTTTTTAACTGCTTGAGGGCGCCTAGGCTTATTTTTCTCCATTTTTTGCATTTCTTTGGGTAATTTCATGATAATCTTACTTTTTAACTCTTTCTTTTATTAAAATATAATTAAATTGGATTAATAACTTTTTGAGTTATAGATCCCTTTTCTTATTTTGATTGCCACACCACTTTTAAATGTTTTCACGTAAGAAACTGGTATCTTTAATTTTCCTATAGCTAGTAAATCATCCTCTTGATTAACAACAATTACTTCGTCCATTGGTCTTAAATTTTCGTCAATAGCGATCACATGTTTACAGAACACATTTCGCCCCTTTTTAATAAATTCTGAAATTTCGGTTAAAACTACAGCTCTTAATTTAGGAGCACGAGTCTTCTCTATAATTTTTTTTGCTGAAAATAAACTTAATGTGAAAAAACCTACAGTTGGTCTTAAAGTAAGGATTAAATTATCTCTATTATAAATATGCTTAATTTTACCTGTATTTTTTGAATGTTCAATTCGAATATTTTCAAAATCATCAAAAATGATGTCAGTTATTTCAGTATCGAATTGATAATCAGAAATAGCTTTAATTTTTCTTAATCCTAATAATAATTTGATGCTCATATTAATTATTGGCTTAAAATATTTTTACTGATAATAAGAAATTATGAAATATATATATTAATATTAAAAAGCAAAATTAAGAATAAAGCTTAGAATTAAGAAATTGGTTTTTTGTTTTTTTCAAGACTTTATCCACAGCTTCAAAAAAATCTTTTTGAGTAATACTATCTGCGTCTTTTCTTATCGCAAACATCCCTGCTTCGGTGCAAATTGCTTTTATATCTGCTCCTGTTGCACCTTCCGTTAATTTTACTAATTTTTTAATTAATATTTTCTCTTGTACCCTTAAATTTCTTATGTGAATCTTGAAGATAGCTTCTCTCGCTTTTTCATTAGGTATTGGAAATTCAATCATTCGATCAAACCTGCCAGGTCTCATTAACGCAGGATCTAAGATATCAACTCTATTTGTCGCTCCAATGATCTTCACATCTCCTCTTTCTTCAAACCCGTCTAATTCACTTAATAGCTGCATCAAGGTCCTCTGAACTTCTCTATCTCCCGAAGTCGCTACTTTTAGCCTTTGAGACCCTATTGCGTCAAGCTCGTCAATAAATAATATCGTGGGTGCTTTTTGCTTTGCTAAATTAAAGATCTCTCTGACTAATCGAGCACCTTCCCCTATGAATTTCTGAACTAATTCAGATCCGATTATTCTTATAAATGTTGCTTCTGTTTCGTGAGCGACTGCTTTTGCCAATAAAGTTTTACCCGTACCTGGAGCTCCATAAAGTAATACTCCTTTAGGAGGGTCAATGCCTATTCTTTTAAACAGTTCGGGTTTCTTCAGCGGTAATTCAACGGTTTCTCTAACTTCTAACAGTTGCTCTTCTAGCCCACCCACATCAGCATAAGATATGTCAGGGATAGAATCAATTACCTCCATGCCTTTAACGAAAGGATCCAATTTAGTTGGTAATATTTCCATTATCGCAAAAGTTCGCTGATTTAAAGCAACTCTCATGCCCGAAGATATTTTCTCGTTTTTCACATTTCTGCTAGTATTTACTACAAAACTTGGACCAGTAGAACTTTTCACAATTGCTCTACCTTTTTCATCTAAAATATCTATAATCGTAGCAGTAACTAAAGGAGGTTCTCTTAATCTATCAATTTCGTTTCTTAAACTATGCAATTCTTGTTCTAATCTTAATCTCTCAGCGTCTAATAACTGTTTTTCTGTCTCCAAATTTCTAAGTCTCTTTTCAAGATGTCTAGTGTAAGTTATTAAATACTCTCCATCTTTAATTTCTTCTTTTTTCTTTTTATCTTTTATTGTGGTCAAATAGAATATGCCCCTTCTTTTCTTAATTCATTTTTTAGGAAATTTTATTTATTGTTAATAATAAATTTAATTCATTTAAATTTAAGTTTAAGTCTATAATATTTTATAAGGATCAATTTTTAAAAAATTTTTACTTAATATTTCAAAATAATTTTTTATGAAACCATAAAATATAATAGTTTCTCATCTAATTCTATATATGAAAATATTGTTTAATTATTTATCTTTTTAGGTCTGACATGCCAAAACAAAGATATAATGATATAGATAAGGAATGCCCCATATGTGGTGGAATAATATGGGGTAAAGGACAAAAAGTATTAATAGAAGAAGCAAAAATTACAGTATGTCAAAGCTGTGCTCAACATGGAACTATAATTCATGAAAAAGCTAAACCATCTATTGCAAAAAGGTCTTCTATGAAGAAACCAAAAAATATTTTAAAAAAACCTTTTTCTCAAAAAAGTCTTAATCGCGAGTCATCAATAGTGGTCGTTTCTGATTACGCAAAAAGAATTAGAGGCGCACGAAGTACTAGTAACCTCACTCAAAAACAATTTGCCCGAAAAATACACGAAAAAGAGTCGTTAATAAGAAGAATTGAAACAGGCAAAGTAGAACCAACCTTAGAATTATCCAAAAAAATTGAAAAAACTTATAATATCAAGTTATTACAAAAGGCTGATGAATCTCTAGGAGATTATAAAAATTATCTAAAAAAAGATTCGGATTCCTCACTAGGAGACATCGCTTTTATAAAAAAAAAGAAATAGAAGATTAATTTTTTAGTTCTATGGGAATTTTTGTCTGTTTATTAAGTACGATTTTTTCTTTTAAAAATTGAATGATTTTTTGGTTATCTTGAGCTTCTAATTGACCTCCACAATCAAGACACCTAAAATTCAACTCAAATGCTTCATCAAAATTATATTTCGTGCTCAAATGAATACAATTCTTACATGAGAAAAAATAATTATTTTTTTCAAAATTTAATCGCTCTCTTAGTTTAAGTTGGATAATTTTTTTTTTCTCAAGAATTATTTCTCCTAAAAGATCAAATTCGTGCCACCAATAATAGATAAACCAACCAGTGCTCTTGTCCCTAATTCTCCGAAACTGAGCGAGTTTCGCACTATAAAGTTTATATAGTGTTTTACGCACTGAATTTAATTTTAAAATTTCAGTATCGTTCGGTTCATAATCAATGTTTTTATCTTTTATCCGTTCTTTAATATTTTCTGTAATTTCTTCATCTGTTATATCTTCGGTTTCAGAATTAAGTAATTCGATTCCAACTTCAATGGCGATATCTCCGCCAATGCTTCCACCAATGATATATAAAAAAGATCGCAATAAAGGATTTAATTCTTTAATGAAAATTACCCCTCTTTTTCTTAAGTTAGTCTTTTTTTAATAAAAATAAATCTATTATTAAAATTAAACCTTTTTCTTATAAAAAAAGAAGAAAAATTAAAAATTATCAAATGAAAAAATTAAGAATTAAAAATAAATGATTATACTACAATGGAATATTGTTTTTCTATCAATTCACCATCTATATTAACCGAACGAATAATCTTTCCTTTCCTAATTGCCATTATTCGTAATAATCTGGTATTTTTAGTATCCTTAGGGAGTTCAATCTCCATTATTTTATAATTATTGAAAACAATTATTGATTTCCATTGTTCAGGGAGTTCAGATTTAAAATCTGATAATACTAAATCTGAAATTAATTCTAAATTTTTACTTGTATTGCTAATAACACCGGTACAAAATTGAATTCTATTGTTGACCTTATCGTCTTCTACCTTTTTCTTGGATGGTTGAGGAATTAAAGTTTTAGTTGTAATTTTACACGTCGGATTCAAGTTAAAAGAAAGTAATAAATAACTATTTTCTCTAAACGTTTCTATGCTCTCCAAGAGAGTAGTCTTTTTTATCACATCCTCTATTTTCACTTTATAGTTAATAGTCTTACCCTTTGATTTTTGTAAACTCCAATCAAGACCTAAATTAGTAATTGTTTCACTTATATCTTCACCGCTAATTAGAACGCCTTTAACATCAACTTCTTTTTCAAGCATTGTTCTAATTACAATCTCTAAAATTAAATCTTCATACTCGTGGCTCCCTTTTAGCGTGAGTTTAGCTTTAGTTTTAATAATTTTTATGCTAGGTCCGATAAAAATCCCTCTCGAATATCGATTAAAATGGCGATGAATATCTTTATGATTATTAGCTGGCTCTTCCAAAATTGGCGTTTCAATTACTTTCTTTATAAAATGCATTTTTAGTTAATTATATGTTTTAAAAAATAAAGTTTTTTTTTATTAAATAACAAGAGAACATACCTATAAATTTTATTAATTAGTAACCTTCAAAAAAAATAAAAAATATTGAAAACTATTAGCTATTTAAATATAACTCGACTTAATATGATACTTGCTTTTCCGCGAATAATTATCGCACTCAATCGATTTGAAACAGTAGAACCTACTAAAACTGTGGAAGAAATATATGGAATCCCTTCAATGCCATTATGGGTTCTTTTTTGGATTTTCCTGCTTATTGGGATTGTGGCATTGATTGTTTTAATATTATATACGAAATATGGTCGAGAAATGTCAATTAAATTATCAATTATTACTATAATAATTGCCTCTACATTTTTAGGATTTGCTTTTCATTTTTTCTTACTTAATCTTGGAATATAACAGAAAGTTTGAGCTCAAATTGTTTAAAAGATATTTTTTATAATTAAAAATTAATAAAATCTTAATAGGAATATAACATATTTTTTTTATAATTAAAAATTAATAAAAATCTTAATAGGAATATAACAATGCTATTTCAACTTGAAAGTTTAATGTTCATTCTTTGGTTAGTTCTTGCAACAGTTATTGTGACCTTAATTATATATATCGCAGTCAGAATCATTGAATCTGAGCATAAAGCATCTGATAAAAAGTTTATGATCCTTCTCTTAGCATTTATTGCCGTTTTGATTTTACCAATCATCGTAGGTGCGATTGGTATGGTTTTGGGCGCAATTGGAGGTTTATTAGGTGGACTGAGGAGTTTAATTGATGGAGGCGGAGCAAATTATTTAACAAACTTGGTACCGATTATTTTCTTTCTATTGCTCTTATTACTGACAAAATATATAATAGATATAACATGGGAAAGTTCGTTATGGATTTCTTTATTAACGCTGTTTATTTTATACATTATATATAGTTTAATCCCTGAGCTCTACACTTTCGTACAATTCGGCTAAATAAAAATATTTTTTATTTTCTATTTTATAAAAATCAAATTTTTTTTTTTCTCTATTCTCTCTATATTCTTTTCAATATACTAAATAAAGTTGAGAAAAGAGCTTATTCTAATTAAAAAATGAGGTTTATTTAATAACTAAATCTTTTCTTTTAATTTAAGTCTTGGAGCTAAACCTAGGCTAATCATCTCTTGTAAAAGAAGTTTAAACGCATAAGAACAGACGACTTTTGAAATAATAGTTCCTTCTCCACAAATTGGACAATAACGCTTATCTCGGTTTCGATCATAAACTGCCAAAAGACCGCATTTTTCACAAACTAAAATTACAGTTCGATCTGATTCGTCTAATAATCTTTCTTTTAATAATAACGCACTACCGTGCCCAACTAGACAATCACGTTCCATCTCTCCAAATCTTAATCCGCCTTCACGTGCACGCCCTTCGGTTGGTTGTCTCGTTAAAATTTGAACGGGTCCTCTGGCTCTAGCGTGAATTTTATCCGCAACTAAATGATATAGCTTTTGATAATAAATCGGAGCACAATAGATACCAGATTCGTATTTTTCTCCCGTTATTCCGTTATACATGACTTCTCTTCCGTTGAATTCAAATTTGGCTTCTATTAATTGTTCTTGAAGTTTAGTAATGTTTTTCCATTCAAAGGCCGTAGCATCACCTAACTTGCCGGTGTTACACGCAATTTTACCACTAATGCCTTCAAAAAGTTGTCCTAAGGTCATCCTCGAAGGTATGGCGTGAGGATTTACTATAATATCTGGTATAACGCCTGCTGCCGTAAAAGGCATGTCTTCCACTGATTGAACAAGTCCCAAAACGCCTTTTTGACCATGGCGAGAAGAAAACTTATCACCTAATTCTGGAATCCTTAAATCTCTTACTTTTATCTTGACAAGCTTATTTCCATCAACTGTTTCCGAAATAATTACCGTATCTACTATTCCTTTTTCATTATGTCGCATATTTATTGAAGTTTCACGCCTATTTGGTTGCATTAGATCAAATTCTTCATAAGATTTAATGAATCTTGGTGGAGATGTACGACCAATTAGGACATCCCCTCCATTTACCTTAGTTTCTGGCTCAATAATCCCATCCTCTTCGGATAACAAGCGATAAGCTTCAGCGGATTTGAATCCCCTTACACCCCTTTCTGGAATTTCGAATTTATCTATTTCTCCACCTGGATATTTTCTTTCTTCACCATCGTAAGTTCTGAAAAAATGCGATCGTGCAAGACCTCGCTCTATTGAAGCTTTATTGATGATTATAGCGTCTTCAATATTAAAACCTTCAAAACTCATCATCGCAACAATAAAATTTTGTCCTGCGGGACGCCTGTTAATGCCGATGATTTCCAAGGGGCTTGTCTTAACTAAAGGTCGTTGAGGATAATGTAGAGTATGCCCTCTCGTATCCAGCCTTAAATGCATGTTTGCTGCAAATAATCCTAAAGCTTGTTTTACCATCCCTGCTTCGTATGTATTTCTCGGTGATTGATTATGTTCTGGAAAAGGTATGATAGACGCACATATTCCTAAAATTGCAGCAGGAGATATTTCTAAATGAGTATGTTCCGCTGAAATATCCTCCTCAAACATGGCAATATAAGCGTTTTCTTCCTCCTCAGCGTCTAAATATTCAATAATTCCTTTTCGAATTAAATCAGACCATTTAAATTTCATTAGGTCAAATTTTTCAAGTTTTTCGATATCTTCTCTCGTAATTAATATTTTTTTATTTTTAATTACAAATAAAGGTCTTGTTGCTCTTCCGGCGTCACAAATTATTTGTATTTATTTCGAATCGAGGTAATATACTATGTTCACATGTTTAGAAATCTCACCTTTCCTTCTAAATTCTCTAAGTTGAAGAATAAAAGGATTGTGTTC
>JAUWRB010000029.1 GCA_030610785.1 Promethearchaeota archaeon
AAATAAGAAAGATTTACATGACTCATCTCTTTTTATAGTGTCCAGATTTGTATAAATTTTTCGAATCTATGAATAACCCCTTATTCGATTTCTCGTGAATATCCATGTTCTCACTTCATTTTCCTTGATCATATCTTTAAGTTATTCCCTCTTGTGAATGGTGTGGTAAATGAATATCTTTTAGAGAATCCAAAGAATCTCAAATGTTAGAATAGTTTGTGGAAACTCTCTTTATAAATTTTATGAACATAAAAAGAAATCAGCCATTATTTAATAATCATTATTTAAATAAAATAAAATAATTAGAATACGTTTCAAGCTCGATTTAGAAAGTTAAAAACTCTATTAGGAAGGAGAAAACCAAAGAAAAAACAAAAACCAGAAGAAACTAATAAAATTTTACCAAAAATATTTACTATTTCTAAATATTGTATAGCCATTATATTTGAAATTATATCGATCAAAATAGCTAAGGGAAATAAAATAAATGCCATGAGTAAAAATTTTCCTTTCATTTTAATTTTATTATCGTCTGATTTTTTTGTTTCAGTGAAAAATATGAATCCCGTTACTAATTCGGTTATCATGGCAAATATTAAAAAGATAACCACGGTTAAAGAATAATCTATATAAAAAATGTCACTTCTGACACCAATTAAAGTGTAATCCGTAAGAAAAGCAAATATTATGAATATTTCATATAGAGAGCATATTATACCAAAAATAAGTATTATTTTTTTATAATATTTTTCATTTTGATAAATTTTTCCAAAGCTAAAACACCACAAAAATAAGGTTAAAGATACAAAAACGCTCTCTGAAAATATGTACATGTTATCAGGTATATCTACATTAACAAAAGATACAAGAAAAACAATAACACTACCCCACCATCCAGAAGTCATGAAAATTAATGTTAGTCCTAAAGAAATATACTGATATTTCTTTTTGGAGGTTGTTTTTTTTAATGTAAAATATTTTTTCATTATTATGAATCCTAAGATAAATGCTGTAATAACAAATATTAGGTTTTCTATACCTTGAATAATATCTAAAATTGATAATTCCATTTTCATGATTAAATTTTTTTTTTAATAATAAGTAAAAAATGAATAACATTTAAAAATTATATCAAATTTTTTAAAAAAATATATCATTTGATATTTTCGTTAATTTCTTTCATTAGATTGGGAATTTAAATGATCAAACAATATTCCCCATTGAGTTACCGTAGTATTTGGTATATTTATCTCATCTATTACTTTAAATCCCAATTTTTCATAAAAGAAAATATTATTTTTATTATGAGTTTCTAAATAAATATTAATTTTTTCTTTTTTACAAAATTGGATAATTGGTACGCATAACTCCTTTCCATAGCCTTTTTGTTGATAAGGTGGGTCTACGCCTAAATTTATTATGCTTAGAAATGGCGTAGATTCTAATTTATTTTTCATGGCTTTATTTTTCATTTCAATTGAAATTGTCATATAAGGTTTTTGTTTTTTTAAAAAATTAATACCTAGTTTTCTAATTACCTTAAATCCTCCTGTCATTAATTCTCTTAAAAGTGTAAAATTACTATCCTTCCCTGATATCAGTGTAACTACTCCTTTAGAGTCATTATTAACAAATACAATTCCATATTTCAAAATATATTTAATAAAAAAATTCATGAGCAATGAAAGTTTATCCAATCTTTTTTTATCGGATAATGGAAAGAAATACCCGACCAACGGATCATTTTCAAATGCATTAGTTAGTATTTCGGTTGCTCTTTTAATATGAGTCTCTTTATTTTCTAATTTAATAAGACCATATTCTTCCCCTTTTTCACTTAATTTTTCAAACATTTTTCAAAATAGACTAATTTTTATTATTATAAATATTCTTTAGTATTTTTAAATATTCACAAGTTAGAAATTTTTTAAAAAAAGGTTGACTTTTAGGGTATTTTTAATGACTTTAACTGAATACGAATATTCGGACACAAAAGAGTTTCATAATTGCACCTTTGAAATTATCTGCCTCGAAGGCTCGTCAGAAGTCTCAGATTCCCCTTTTTATAAGACATTCTTTTCAAGAACCGAAGTAGATAATTATATCATAAATTTTCTTTTAAAATTCAAGAACTTAAGAGAGACTTGCGCATGCATCTACAATCAATGGATTCTTTTTAGTTATTTTTTTATTTGTTCTGGAGAGAATTAATTAACTAAATGGTGAATTAGTCAACTCATTTCACAAAGATTTTTCATTAATCTAGCGCCACCCATATTTTTTTATATGGTTTTTTACTTCTTTTTAATTACATATATCTTAATATTATTATGATCTATATTCTGAACTGATAATTTTTTTGTAGAAAAAAAAAGGAGATAAATGAAAAATGTTAAAGAATTTTCTCAGTGCGCTCTTAAAATCGGAGAATGTGTCAAAATTAACAATTCAATGCACGCCCATTACGGAAAAATCACCTCTTTAAACCCCCTAAAAGTAAGAATAAACGATAACTAGAGCCTAAGAGGAAGACGGATTACAATAGTTTTGAAAGAAAACTGATCCAAGTGAAAATGTTTCAAAAGGTGAGCCTTTATATACGGTTTTACTTAAAGGAAAAAACTTTTCGGATTCTTTTTATAACGCGTTAAAAATTGTGGATGCTATAAAAAGGATTATCGATGAAAAGGATAAATAACAAAGAGGAAATTATTCAATAATTGCTTTAATTTTTGCTATATATATCCCCAATTTGCTATCTTCTGCTTCTGGAACAGCAATGCAAAGAATTCTATGTTCGTCTAGCTCGTGAATAATAATTGAACCATTATCTCCTGCGATTATGGAGTATTCTAAATTCATTTCTAATAATATATCGGAGATGTTGAAAATCGCACTAATTAAAGCAGAAATCATGGAATCTGGCATTGTAGATTGAATTTTAATAGGTAAACCGTCTTTTGTTATTATGGCTAACGAAATAATATTAGGAATCGCTCTTTTAATTGCTACAAAAAGCTCCTCTCTTGTTAAATCGGAGGTCTCTATAATGGCGCTAATTAATGCGGCAAATCTTTTTAACGAGTTAATAAAATAACTCATCCCTTCAAGTTCCGCTAATTCACGGTTTAAATAAGTTATCATTGTCATATTGTCGGTTAAAATGGAAAGTATAATTTTTTCCTTACCAGAAGTTAAGTTAAACGATATATCTTGATTCAATGTACCTTGTAACATTCTAGACGATAAAAACAATAAGCTACTAGTGGCTGCCGCTACTTCTTCTTCTGATAAATCTATTTTTTTTTTAAATTTACTCGCTATTTTTGCGCCACCGTGATCCCCGACATTAATCCCCAATATTGCGTTTTCCTCAATTAATTTCTTTTCTATTAAATCAAAAATATCAGATTCAACTTTTTTAATATTTTGATCCTTAAACCCACTAATTTTAATCACGCTGTTATTTAATTATAATTAATTATAAACCACATAAACCACATGAATAAAAAACTATTGAAAAAAATTAGAAATAAATAAAAAAATGGGAGAAAAAAGAAAAACCTACATCATAGAAAATAAATCTAATACGCCTATATTAATTTTAGCAGCGGGATACGCTACGAGGTTAAAACCAATATCAAATAAAATACCTAAACCTTTAATAGAAATTAATAAAAAAACAATAATTTCCCACATTATTTCCGTTTTTAAAGAAGCGGGATTTGATAAATTTTATGTTTTAATTGGATACATGGGCTTAAAAATTAAAGAAGAAGTTTCAAAAATTAAAGATATAGAAGTTGATTTTGTAGAACAAACAGAAATGAAAGGAATGGCTGATGCTATTTTATTATGTCTCAATCATGTAATAAAGAAAAAAGGAGAAATAACAAACTTTTTTGTAAGTGCTTCTGATATTTTATTTTCAAGACAAGAAATTAATAAAATGCATTCTCTTTTTAATAATGCAAAAGCTGATATCGTTTTAAGCTTGATGAAATCAAAAAAAATCGAAATTGCTAAAGGACACGGAAATGTTAAGATTATAGACGGTTCAGATTTATCTAAAGATGCAGATATATATCAAGGGCTAAAAATAATTGATATAATTGAGAAACCTGATGAGAACCAAATAATGAGCGAATATTATTCCTTACCATTATATCTATTTAACCAAAAAATATTCTCTTACTTAAAAAATGTGGAAGAATCTGCTCGTGGAGAAAAAGAATTGCAAGACGCAATAAAGATGGCAATTAATAACGGAGATAATGTTTTAGGTATTAATATAATTAAAGATTTAATTATAATCGAAAATATTGGAAAATATCACTTGACCTACATTAAAGATGTGCTTAAAATGAACTTAAGGTTTTTATCTGCCCCTAATAATATAATTGTTGGGAAAAATTGTCGAATAGAAAAATCGAGCGAGTTAAAAAACACTCTCTTGTTTGATAATGTTGTCGTAGGTAATAATGTGATATTACAAAATGTCGTTGTAGACAATAATGTGATATTACAAACAAAATTTCGTGCAGAAAATTGTTTTATTACTAAAAATGAAAATGATGGAAATTTAAAAATAATAAGTTTTTAAATTTATAGCATTATGATAAATTTAAGAAAATTTTTTTCAATTTTTATTAGGAATGCATGATTAATATAAATTAAAAACAAAAGAATATCATATATTTATCCATTCACGTCAATAAAAAATTTTTGTGAGTATAACATGGAAGAGGATTTGAAGAAACAGCTTGAGACAAAAGACGATCTTTTAAATAAATTACAAGAGGAACTCAAACTTAAAGACGGAAAGTTGGAAAATACCAAGGAATTGATAAAAAACTTAGAAAAACAGCACGATTCCGAAATTAATCTTATAAATAACTTAAAAGATTCAATTAAACTTAAAGAAGATCAGATTGAGACGCTCAAGACTTCAATGAAATTAAAAGAAGATCAGATCGAAATATTAAAGGTTTCCGCATCTAAAGATAATGAAAATTCTTTAGCAGAAAAAGAAGAACAAATCATAGCATTACAAAAAGAGCTCGAAATACTTACAGGAGAATTGGCTAAAGCGGACGAAGATTTAGAACAATTAGAAATGGAAAATGAAAAATTAAGGAAAGATAGTTCTATTAATTCCCTAATTGATTTTACGAATTATGAGATTCCCAAATCACAGATTATCGAAAAGATGAAACAGATTTTGCAGAATGCCCTGCATAATATCACGCTCTCTGTGCCTGTCATAACGGATCTTGAAGATCTTTACTTATACAACATTAAATCTTCAGTGAGCATGCAAATTTATTGTTCAATTAATCAAGGAATAAAAGAACACGCTGAATTATTAGATGAATTAGAAAGCCTTGATAACATTTCTATTAGAAATTATGCCGGAAAAGATCGATATGTGATTTTAAAAGATGGGGATGAATTATTATTTGCTGTTATTGGAAGAAATGAATCTAATCATTTAGGTCTTCACACAAAAGACCCAAACCACATAAAATTTTTTAAATCACTCGTAATTGAAGGTTGGCTTAGATCAAGAAAGCTTTAATTTTAATTATTTTAACAAATCTGATCTTAAAAAGAAAAGTAACAAACTCACGAATATGATGATTTATTATGGAAAAGTATCGTTGAGTCTTTTTTTGATTCATGGTGCTTTCAAAAAAAAGGACATTTTTTTCCTTCACATTTATCATTTATCTTTGAAAAAGAACATTTACCTGGTTTGTAATCCAATTCAATGCTGAACTTTTCTTTTAAAAAATCTAATGCTTCACAAATGGATATTCGAACGCTTCTTTTACAACAATGCTCGAGATTATCAGCAATTTTATTAAATGCTCTAGATGTTATTTGAATAGAAAATGTTCGTTCTTTATCCTTGGAAGGAGTTGCACCCGTAAAAATACTAATGAACACCCCTGCTCCCATTCCAGCACCACAAGAGCCATAGAAGCCGCACCATCCTCCAGGAATTTTAGATGCTCGTTTAATCGCTTCTTTAGTATCTGAGAATGTTATTTCTTCTCCATTTGTTTTTTTAATTTTATTGTTTTTTAGAGCTGTTAATAACACTGCAGGAACTAACCCATGATGTTCAGGACCATAAATTTTAAAATTTGGATGTTTCATTATTTTATCCGCTAAAAAAAATGGGTTTTTAATCTCTGTTTTTTCGCAAATTTCTTCAATTACTTCGATTGCACCTTTTGCGTGACAAGTAGAGCAAATATAATGATTATCTGGACAAAAAGTATTGACCAAATCTACTCTGCCGCAAAACTCACATGCTAATTCTCTACACATGTCTATTTGAGTTACATATTTTAATTGTTTTCCACAGATTTCACATTTATCCTTTCCCATTAATGCCACCTTTTATAAATCAATATAATGTCTTTTCCTTTTATTAAAATGTGCTAATTGATTATAGCCTATTCGTTTTAATTTTTTTATTATTCGTTTAAATTTCCATGCGATTTCTTTAGGATCGTGAGCATCTGATCCTAATAATATCGGAATATCAAGTTGATGCATTTCTTTAATAATTTTTTCGCTTGGATATTGCTCCTTTACTTCTTTTCTAAGCCCGCTGGTATTAATTTCTACAACCAAATCTCTCTTTTTAACGAGTTCAAGAGACTTTATCGCTTCGTTAAAAAACAATTCCTTGTTTTGAGGTAATTTATTAAACTTTTTAGGCAAATCGAAATGACTTACAATGTCGAACTTAAATTTGTTTGAAGAGAGCATTTTTTGTTGTGTTTTATAATATTTTGTGTATACATTATCTACTCCAAGATGGTTATATTCTTCTAAGAAACGGTTATCGTCAAAACAATATAATCCTTTTTTAGCGTTTAAAATATGTACTGAACCATAAATATAATCTAATCTATGAACTACTTTATTGAGATGCTTATTAAGAACATCTTCTTGGTCCATTAAATAATCTATTTCAAAACCTATTTTAATTTCAATTTGATTTTCGTATTTTTTTCTTAAATTCTCTGCTGTTAATATATATCCTTCAACTTCGTTTAATGTCATTGAATAATCTTGATACGGAACCCTTTCAAGATTTTTTAAAAATTCATAGGGGAAATGATCAGAGAATCCAATAGTTTTAAGGCCAAATTTAATTGCTTTTTTAACGTAATCCTCAAGCGTTCCTTCAGCGTGTCGACAAAGGTAATTATGAGTGTGCCAATCTTCAAGTTTACTCATCTTTTTTTTTTCCCAAAATTTCTGATTATTCTTTAACTTTACACATTAAATAAATAAGATAAAATTTTTTATTATATTATAAAAAGGTGGGGAATACTTGGAATTTAAGGAAAAACAATACGATGGTCCATATGAAGTTTCTGGAATTGATATTTACAATAATGGCGAATTATTTAAGGGAGTTCTTTATTATCCACCGGAATCTTATAAGAAACCTTATCCATTAATAATTTATTTTCATGGGTTCCCCCAATTATTTTCATTACAAGAGATCGTAAAAACCTATAGCTTTCTTTTAAATATGGGTTTAGCATTTATAGTTTTTGATTTTAGAGGGTATAGATTTAGTGAAGGTAAAATATCAATTAAATCGCAAGTTTCTGATGCAATGAAAATTATTGAATTTGCCGAAATAATGGCTAAAAAAAATGTTTTTGCCCTTAATAATATAAATATTATGGCTCACGATTTTGGAGCGTATATTGCATTAATTTTAAGTTCTAAAATTAAGAGAATAAATAGACTTTTGTTAGTAAGCCCCATACTGGATTTAAAAAAGCACGTGAATGGTCAAGATTTCTTGAAAGTCTTAAATTATATTAATCGTTTTCTTCCGGGAAATATTCGGGGCATGGAAAATGTCGATGAATTCATTAAAATGACAAAAAAAGAATTATCAAAAAAAGAATTCCAAATTGAAAATATAATGAGAAAATTAAAAAATAAAAAGCTTAAAATCATTATAGGTGAAGTAGATAAAGTTACGCCTCTTGAAGAAGTAAAAAACATAATTCACTTAACTAATAGAAATGTAGAATTATCTATTATTAAAAGCATGGATCACGAATGTATTGACGATAAAGAAATAGAGAAGAGAAACGAAGGAATCAAGAAATACTTTATAAAAAAGTAAATAGGTTTTATAATTCTGATTTATTAAAATTATTAGGAAAAATGAACGATTATTTAACGCTGGAGAAAATAAATAACAATTTAATCAATAATAATATAACTAAACTCGAAGCAATTAATCTTTTAATCTCTTTAATCGAGGGAAGTGAAGATGCAAATGTGCGAGCAAAATGCATTGAAGGACTTACTCAACTGGAGTTGAATAACGCAAAAGTTTTTAAAACACTAGAAAGTTGTCTGATTTCGGATGAGAATCCTTTAGTTAGAGCCAAAGCTGCTGAAATAATCATGCTTAATTTCCTCGAAAAGGGTTTTTCTCCGTTAAAATGGGCGATACAAAACGATAATTCTTATTTAGTGCTAAAAACTTTAAATCGGTTAATCGATGGCATTAGAAATCATACCATGGAAAGATTAAGAGAAGAGTTCTTTAAAAGACTTGAAGATATTTCTTCAACTTTTAAACTTGTTCCAAAAGAAGCATTAATTATTTTAGATTTGGGAATCGATTTGAATAAAGTTGGATCTAATGGCCAATATTATTTCATTTTTGGTAATAATGCTTCGTGCGTGATTAAAAATAGACATGTTCAAGCTTTAAGTTTTTCCTTAAAAACCAATTTATCTTATTCGGTTAGCTCCTTGTCAAAATTGAAGAATCTCGATTTAAGTTGTAATTATTTTACAATCTTACCTGATTTATTTAATTTTCTCTCTCATTTAGAACATCTTGATTTAAGTTGGAACGATTTTTCTTCATTTCCTAAACAATTAAATAAATTAAAAAATCAAAAAATTCTTAGTCTAAAAATGAGTCATAATGATATTAATATCATTCCTGAATGGATTGGAACTTTAAAATCCCTAAAATATTTAGATTTAAGTTATAATACGATTAAAAACATTCCTGAATCAATAGGATTACTTAATTCTTTAGAAGAATTGAATTTACAAGGAAATAACCTACAAGAGATTCCTCCTTCTTTAGGTTTGCTCACATCTCTTAAAAGATTACGGTTAAGTAATAATAATATTCGAGAAATTCCAGATTCCATGGGAAGTCTTGCCTTGCTTCAAGATTTAGATTTGAAAAATAATAACATTCAAGAACTGCCAGAATCAATGCGAGAGTTAAATTCTCTTATATCCCTGAATTTAAAAGGTAATGGCATTCAAAGGCTTCAAGAATCAATGTCCTCTTTAGAAAAGCTTAAATTATGATGTATTAAATAATACTTAAAATAAATATTTAATACGAGACATATTACTCGAAAAAAGACTTTAAAAAAACCTAACAATAAAGGAAAAATGAAAAAAGCCTACACGCATGATGAAGAATTCTCGGACGAAAAAATTGTCCGAAGATATCAAAAGATTTATCAACTTAATTCCGTAGAGGCTAAATTATTAATAGAATTAGAGAGCTTAATTAGCGAAGATACAGATCTTGAAGTTGGTTTTTTGAATAAATTTGTTTCTTATTCGATAAAGGTCGTTAAAAATAATCCTAATTACAATATTGCAATTAGAAATGGTTATATTATAGCTTTAGACCTTAGCCGCTGGGAAATAAATGAACTCCCGCGGTCTTTAGTTTCTCTATCAAAAATAAAATACCTTAATTTAGGAGGGCTGGAATTAGAAAGTTTACCTGAATCAATAGGGTCTCTTTCTCGGCTTAGAGAGCTAAATTTAAGTGGAAATAATTTGATTAAAGTTCCGGAGTCAATTATTTTGCTCGTTAAACAGAAAATTGCCAGAAAATATATATGGAACGGTGTAATTCCTTCTGAAGCATTAGTCCTAGGTTTATTGGAGGTCCTTAAAGGAAATAAATTGGAAAAAGTAGCTATTACTACTAGCGCTATAGATTGGATGTACGCGTTAAATTATAAAATAGATGAAAATGGTTATATTTTAGGAATTTATATTAGCGATGAAAAAAACGATAAAAAAGGAATTACAATTTTTCCAGAGCAAATATGTACTTTAAAATTTCTTGAAGAACTTGAAATATCGCAAGAAGCAATAAAAATTATTCCCGAATGTATAGGGAACCTTTTATCTCTCAAATATTTAAATTTATATTTTAATAAGATTAAAAACATTCCCGAATCAATTAATCACCTGAAAAACTTAGAACATTTGAATTTAGAAGATAATGAAATGCCTGAATCAATGTTAATGTCCCTAAGATGGAACATGTATGGTCAAGATTATATTGATAAGTGTGAATATGATAAAGCCATGGATGAATGCAAGGAAACACTGAGGATTTTTCCCAAAAATAAAGCGGCCTGGTTTAACCTCGGTCTTGCGTGCAAAGAAAAAGGCGAATTGGATGATTCAATAGATGCCTTTTATAACGTTATTAAAATTGATCCTAAGATTCCTGCTGTCTGGAGTAATCTTGGCGATATTTATACAGAAAAGGGAGAAGGTGATAAAGCCATTGAAGTAATTAAGACTGCTTTAAAAATTGATCCCAAAATAGCCGTTTTATGGAGCAATCTCGGTTTTAATTACAAAAAATCACACGATTATGATAAAGCAATAGAAGCTTACAAGCAATCCTTAATAATTTCTCCAATAAATAAATTTATTTGGAACGATCTCAGCTTGATATATCAAAAAAAAGGCGAAAATGACAAGGCAAATATAGCCTACGATCTTGCTTTAGATATAGAAATCAATCTTGAAGATGTTGAAAAACTTCGCGAAGCAATTCTTAAATTATAAATTTAATTTTAAACAATAATGAAAAAAATTACAACAATCTTTCCGGAAGTATTTATCATTGAACCGGATGTTTTTAAAGACGAAAGGGGGTTTTTCTTAGAATCGTATTCATACAAGAAATATAGTGAATTGGGTATTAAATATAAATTTATTCAAGATAATCACGCTAAATCTAAAATAAACACTTTAAGAGGACTTCATTTTGCCTCGGAACCAGGGCAAGTTAAACTGGTCAGATGTACTAACGGAATGATCTTGGATGTTGTGGTTGATATCCGTCCAAAGTCTTCCACTTTTAAGAAATGGCTTGGTGTAAAATTATCTGCAGAAAATTTTAACCAAATAATAATTCCCGTTGGTTTTGCCCACGGATATTCAGTACTTTCTGAAAATGCCGAAGTCCAGTATAAGGTTAATAATTATTACGATCCGAAAACAGAACTAGAAGTATTTTGGAACGATCCAAGCTTAAATATCGATTGGAGAGTTAAAAACCCAATTATTTCAAAGAGAGACAAAAATGCACCTTTTTTAGATGTTTTCCTTAAAAATCATCCAGATCCTTTTAAATAGGAATAAATTGAAATTTTTTTAAAAATAGAATTTTAAAACTCATGGAACTAGATATATTCCTTCTGCTAAGATTCGATCAATAGCAAGTTTAGAAGATTTTACCATTATTATATAATTGGTTGCTGTTCTACTTAAAATTTGAATTCTTTGACCAGGAAAGATCCCTAAACTGATTAATTTTGTCCAAACATTACACTGTTCTAAATTAACATCCACTATAACGCCATGAGGTAATCTAAATTCATTAAGACATTTTCCTCTCCCTTTTAACGCAGAAGCTTTAATTATCCCTCGAATTGCCTCTTCGGATAACTCGTGCTCAAGAATATGTGCCATTTCATGTGCATTACATGAATTAGTTTTACTTTTAATATAATTTTCTATTTCTTCGTGTTTTTTTAATATTAGTTTGGCTATTTCTATACCTCTAGATGTAAGTATATACGTGCCATCTTCAGATACGAGTAAACCTTCTATTAATAATCTTTTTAATATTTTATCGGGTCTTCCATTAACTTTTCTTAAAAAAATATTAAGTTCAGAAAAAGTAATCTTGCTTTCTTTCTGTTCGTATATATATTTAAGGACATCTTCGTCTTGTTTCTTAAATCTTTTTTCAATATCCTCAAATTTTAACATTTGATGACGTCTATGTCCTTTATTGGCTCTTCCTCTTCTCCTATGTCTCATTTTATTTTACTCCATCTTTTTTTTTTATTAAATTTTACAATAATAATTAAAATCAACTACTCCTTTCACTAACTGCAATTTTTCCTTTTTCAGATAACTCATAAAACACTGTGGGTAAATTTTCAGTACATGTGTTAGCAAAAGGACAGAATTTACAGTGTAAAGACGCTTCTTTTTTAAATTCTTTTTCATCAATTAATTTTAAATATCCTTTTTCTAGTAGAGATTCAAGTACAATATCTAATAACTCCTCTGAAATTTCTAACGATAATGCAAGAAAATGCTTACTATTAACACCACGGTCAATAATATTCTTTAAAACTTTATAAAATAGATTTGAACTTACGCTATACAAAATTTAATCGACTTTTCACTTAGAATCTAATATACAATTTTAAAAAAAGTTCTTGTTTTTATTTAGTTAAATCTAATTAATAAATCTTATTATATGTGAAATTCTTTAATCTTTTTGTATGAATAAACTTTATATGTTATACTTTATTCTTAATTTTTAGCCATATCTAATTTAGGAATGGCTAATTTAAAAAAAAAAATTTAATAAAAAATGAGGTTAAAAATTAAATGAAACTTTCAGAATTACCTTTTAACACGCAAGCGAAAATAATATCTGTAGATAAAAAGATTATCAGTAGAGTTGCAGCAATGGGTGTTATACCTGGCACTGAAGTAAAAATTATTAGGGCCTCACCATTAGGAGATCCTTTAGAGCTTGAAATTAAAAATTATAACCTTAGTCTTAGGAAACAAGAATGTAAATTAATAGAAGTTGAAAAAATATAAATGAGGTTTAATGAAAAATGTCAAAAAATTTAGCTTTAATCGGAAATCCGAATGTTGGGAAAACTGCTGTTTTTAACGAATTAACAGGACAAACAGGTCATGTCGCAAACTGGCCCGGAGTTACTGTGGAAAAAAAAACCGGAAAAATGGATAAAGAATTTGATGTAATAGATTTACCGGGAGTATATTCGTTATCTCCTTCGGCGATTGACGAGATGATAGCTCGTAATTTTATTGTTAAAGATAAACCGGATTTAATCGTAGATATCTTAGATGCGACAAATTTAGAAAGAAACCTATACTTAGCTTTTTTATTAAAAGAGCTAGAGGTTCCCATTATTTATGTATTAAATTTAATGGATGTTGCTAAAAAAAGAAATATAGAGGTTGATGTTGATAAGTTAGCTGAACTTTTAGGTGCTCCAGTAATTCCAACAGTAGCAATTAAGGGAGAAGGAATAGATGCAGTTAAAACAAAAATTAGAAAAATTTTTTCTGATGGAAAATTAGCCCAAAAATCATCCATTCCAGTAAAATATTCGAAAGAAATTGAGGATAAAATTCAAAGAACGGAAGAATTATTAAAGAAAGACGCGCCACATTTTTTAAGCGACAAACGGAGATGGGCTGCTATAAAACTCCTCGAAGAAGATAAGGAAGTTATAAAAGAAATATCTGCTTCACCAAATGGAATTGTCGTTATTGAAAATGTGAAAAGATTTGCCTCTGGGAGCGAAGAATTTGATTTAGCTGGTGAAAGATATAATATAATTAGCGAAATTATCGGTCAAACTTATAAACGAGATAAAGATATGATTACGACTTCAGACATTTTAGATAAGATCTTTTTACACAAATACTTTGGAATCCCAATTTTCTTCATGATCATGTGGTCTATGTTCGAATTTACATTTCGAGTCTCAGCACCTTTAGGTACTTTAATAGAACTTGGTTTAGGAGCGTTAGGTGATTTAATAACCATAGCCTGGCCTGAAGACGCTTGGTATACTTCGCTCGTCCTCGATGGCATCATAGGAGGGTTTGGAGCGGTGATAGGTTTTGTACCTTTAATATTTACGATGTTTTTGGTGCTATCATTCCTAGAAGATTCAGGATATCTCTCAAGAGCCGCTTTTAACATGGATCGTTTGATGTATAAGCTTGGTTTACATGGGAGATCGTTTGTTTCTTTGATATTGGGTTTTGGATGTAATATCCCCGCTGTAATGTCTTGTAGGGCTATTGAATCAGAAGAAGATCGTTTAACTACAATATTGGTCAATCAAAATATTTCTTGTGGCGCAAGATTACCCGTTTATGTTTTATTAGGCGGTTTCATATTAGGAGATGGTGCGACAGGAACAATCATATTTAGCTTATATTTTCTCGGTATCGTAATTGCAATTTTAATGGCCTTATTCTTTAAAAAGGTCATATTCAAAGGTGAAACTGCTCCATTCATTTTGGAGCTAGGAGATTACCGCATGCCGACAGTTAAATATACAGGAATTCACATGTGGGAAAGAGGAAGAGAATTCATCAAAAAAGCAGGTTTGATTATTTTCACGGTCGTAGTTCTCATGTGGGTACTTCAAAGTATTGGTGTAGACCCAGATACAGGTCTTTTGGCCTGGGGTACCGATCCGGAGAATTCGTTGCTAGCTGGTATTGGACATCTATTCCAACCTTTATTTGCACCATTGAGATGGAGTTGGATAGCTGCTGTTGGTATTGTTTTTGGTTTTCTTGCTAAAGAAGTCGTTGTTGCCGCATTTGGATTAATCTTAGCTGGAGAAGAAGAACCAGAGGGACTTGGAAAGTTAGTTGTAGGCAATCTAGCCGTAGCAGGAGTGGCTGCAGCAGCGATGCCTGCCTTGGTTTATGGATATTTAGTATTCGTATTATTATATACTCCTTGTGTAGCTCACTTAGGTGCCGTCTATAAAGAAACAGGCTCAAAAAAATGGACTCTTGTTTCTGCTACTTATGGTATAGCAATTGGTTATATTCTAGCATTGATAATTAATTTAATCGGAGGCGTTTATTTCTAATGGAAATAATACAAGAAAAACGGTCGTTTTTAAGTATATTATCGTTGATTTTCGGTGTTGTTTTTGTTTTTATATCAGTAATGGAATTCATTCATATTGGCTTGGAAGAACCCTTGATGTTTTTTTTCTCATCTCCTGGAGACGCTATTTTTGAAGCATCAATCTTAGATCACATGGCAAAAGGCTTAATAAATCTATTATTAGCGGCCTTATTTCTATATAGCTATCCCCATCTAAAACAAGGAACGCTTTCAGGCTTTGGGTTTTTTGTCGGAGCTGGTATTATTGCTTTGGGTATTGGAGCGTTATTTATTACTGAATGGGTAGCAAATCTCATAGATGTTGCGCTTCAAAGTATTTCCGACCCCGGAGTATGGGAAGAATTTGTTTTTACGGACGGAATACGATTAGAATGGTTCCTTGGTATTGCATCGCTCTATATTCTGTTAATTTGGAAAAACAAAGAGAACTATTTGGTATCTTAAATTCTATTTTTTTTATTTTTTTTATTTTTTTTATTTTATTTTTATTTATTAGAGAATTCTACATTTTATCCCCTGAAAAATCTAAATCCATATCCTTGTAATGTATATTTCACTTTATATGGAAAGTTAAATCTTACCTTTTGATCAAGACTAAAGTTTCGACACTACAGATTAAGCCCTTTATCTTCTTACTTTTTTAGAAAAAAACTCACGATAAAATTTAATACAGAATAATATAAAAAGGCATAAGGACGGTTTTTTTACAAATGCATAAAATCTTTAAATAATCTCTCTCTTCTATTTGTTATTGAACTAAACATTTTTAAATACGAGAGAGTTATTTGCTATTTATTTTAAAAAAATTTAGAGTGATTAAGAGATGATTTGAAATAATAGAGCGATTTTTATGGGAAATTGCTATATTTTTAACATTTTTCTCTAGTTTTCATTTTTTATATCGGAAGCATAAAAGTAAAGATTCAAGCGAGAAAAAAATTTTAGTAATATTTTTCGTTTATTACTTTAATTTTGCTGTAGTAAGGATATTTTATTACATGAAGCAATTCTTTTTAGAAGAAAATTATTACGATCTTATTTTTTATATAAATTATAGAGAAACAACACCGATCTCTGAGACCGTGTTCCTCCATGGAATACTTATTGGACTGATTGGGGCGTGTATTTTCCTTTTTACTTTTGAAAGATTTGCTAAACAAACGAAATATATTTTTACGTTGATTTCGTTATTTTTTTTTCATGTTGTAATTTTAAAAGAAAGCGCATTTCTCGGTCAAACTTTTCTCATATTTTACTTTTTAACGATGTTCTTAATCTTACTATGGTTTTGTCAAACTTTAAGAGAGGAATTTCAAGAAATTATTGCATTTATCATGAATAGCCAAATTTTATTTTTTTTTGGAGTAATTTTTGCAACTGATGAAATAAAAGATTTAAACATCATTTCTCCATTAATTTCACCTTTATTAATCGTAATTGGAGCCGCTATTAGTATAATCCCTTTTTTTTTTAATATTAAAATTTTCTCAAGAACTATAAATCATTGGGTGTTTTTGATCGCAGTTAATATCGTTTTATTCATTTTTGCCATGTATTTAATGTTCTCTTTTAACTTATATTCATTTTTGATTTTACTTTATACAAACACGATTTTAATGATATACGCTATTTACAGAATTCACGATTTTAAAGTTATAAAATCTCTAGGAATCTTGGAAGAGCAAATTAACATAAAAGAAATTGATGATGATCGAAAGGATTTTTTAAAAATGTATGAAAAACCTAAAAATATTAATAAGAGCTATATCTCTTATTGTCGTAAAAATCAAATTTGCTTGGTATGTAACAAAAAAGTATCGGGGTTCAATAATTATATCTGTAAATGCAATGCACTTTATTGCGAGAAATGTGCGCGTGTATTAATTGAATCGTTTGATTTTTGTTGGGCCTGTAATGAACCATTGGATAATAAAAAACCATAATAACTAGGATTAAAAAATGAATCTAAAAATAAGGATTGTTCACGAAGGATTATATTTACTTGTCCTTCCAATAGCAATATTAATTATACTATTATTTAATTTACCGGATTATTATTTTTCTTTATTTAAATGTATCTTTTTTCCGATTTTTTTAGGATTAAATTTATTTTTTCTTTTTTTCTTCAGAGACTTTCGTAGAACTCCAGATATATCTGATGCTATTATAAGTCCCGCTGATGGAAGTATTTTTAAAATTGATGAGCGAGACGATTATTATTCGTTCTATATAAGGTTACGCATGAGAAATGTTCATACTCAAAAAGCACCTATCTCTGGAAGGGTGATTTTTGTCAAACGCGTGAAAGGTAGACGCCATAAAATTTATTTTTTTGTAAAAAGTAAGAACCGTTTTAATAAGGCAAGATTAAAAAACTCACGCGCAATTATAAGGATCCAAGGAGAATCCGGAGATATTGTTGAAGTAATTCAAATCTGTGGGATATGGGCAAGGAGAGCGAGACCTTGTGTAGAATTAAATCAACTCTTAGAACAAGGAGATAGACTCGGTATCATAATGTTTGGTTCTCTCGTTAAGTTTACCATCCAGAAAAAAGATTATAAACTCATGGTAAAGGTTGGCGACAAAGTTAAAGGAGGTAAATCTGTATTGCTCCTATAATCCTCTTTTTCTTCAATTTCAATAAAATAAATGAATATAATGGTTTTAAATTAGAAAAGAAATCATTCATTTAATTTTAAGAGTAATTTAATTAAAAAATTCCAAAATTTTTCTACGCTCTTAATGTTTAACCTCTCGTCAGGAGAATGAGGGAATTTCATTATGGGACCTATTGCTATCATTTCTATTTCTGGAAAGTGCCTTTTCAAAACGGCGCATTCCAAACCTGCGTGAATTACTTTAATTAAAGGTTCTTCTTTAAATAATTTCTGATATACTTCTCTTGAAATATGCAAAATTGCCGAATTATAATTAGGAGGCCAACTGGGGTATTCGCTATAACTTTTAATTCTAAATTCTGGACCTCCAAGTTTTACCAAACACGATATTTTTTCGTATATCACCCTTAAACCATAATCATTTAAACTTCTTTGGCTAAATTCAGATTGAATTCGATTTTTTCTTGTTTGTATCGATGCTAAATTAGTTGATGTGTGGACTATCTCTTTATCTCTTGAATAATAAAAAATTGGACCATTTGGAAGCGTATATAAAATATTTAATAGTTTTTCTTGACTTTCTTTCGTTAATCCAGTATTATCGGTAAAATCTTTTAATTTTTTAACCAATATTTCCATGTTTGGTTCGATATTTCCGAATAAATCTTTAATTTCAACAGTCAAATCTTTAACATATGCGTTTACTTTAGAAAAATCTTCATCTTTTATGAAAAAGATGGTTTGTGCCTCTCTAGGAATTGCGTTAGATAATTTACCACCTTTGATTGAATTAATTTGAATAGCATGTTTATCTTGTAGTTTCCACAGAATTTGGGTAACAATTTTTATTGAATTTGCTCTGCCTAAGTGTATATCTACTCCTGAATGCCCTCCTATTAATCCACTTACGGAAACTTTTATCGGAATGAGATTTTCTTGCCCCTGCTCTAAAATTTCTCTTTTTGTCTTGAATTCTACGAAAAAATGATTACCTCCCGAACAGCCAATAGTAAATGTATCATCTTCACCAGAATCAAGATTAATCAAATATTTACCTTCAATTAGTTTCTCATCTATTTGATTAGCTCCTGCCAGTGCCATTTCCTCGTTGACGGTAAATAATAAATCTAAATCTAAAGATCCTAAATTTAATTCTTCGTTATGTATTTTTTTCATTATTGTTAAAATATAAGCCATTC
>JAUWRB010000022.1 GCA_030610785.1 Promethearchaeota archaeon
AGTGCAATAGCACTAAAATATCTATCTGTTGTAATTTTTGGTACTTCTAATGCAAAATCATTGGATGCTGTTAGTAAAGAATTAGGGCAACATGAAAATATTTATAACGTTGCTATTGCAACTGGTAAAATGCTGTACATCTCTTCGTATTTAAGAGATATAACAGGTCTTCGTGAATTTTCTACATATATCTCAAAAACAGCTAATATAAGCGAACTTACTGTTGGAATTTTGGATATACCTTAAATTATTTTGCTCATAAAGGAAGAATTGATGATTTAAAACAAACTCTTAAGATTAATTGAAAAAATAAATAACAAAAAGAAAACTAAAAAAATTTGAAGGAGAAATGTTTTTATATCATACTTTCAAATTCTTTTTAAAGTTTTAATGAAAAATACACGAATAATTTATATAAATTAAATTAAAGTTTAGTAAAACATCATGCCATATTGTGAATATTGTGGTGAAGAAATCGGTTATCTTCCTTTTAAATGTAAATATTGTGGCGGAACATTTTGCGAAAAAGATAGATTGCCCGAAAACCACGAATGTACCTTTGAATTAAAACATAAATCCGTTGTTTCAATTACTCCAAGAGAACCTCGTCCACTTTATCAAGAAGATTCTGAAAACGACATTGATACTAGAGATTATTTTGAGAGAGAAGCAATAGAACAAAAAAAAAGGCTTAAAAAGCAAGAAAAGCAGAAAAAACGTGCTATAAAGATTCACGCAAGAACTTATGGTGGCGTACAAAATTATAATGGAACTAAGTTTTTAATCGGCATGATAATTATATTGTCAATAATTTCGTTAATTTTTGATTATATTGGAATGTCTCAATACATATATTTAAGTTTAAATGGTATAATTTACGAATTTAGTTTTTATACAATAATTACAGCATTATTTATTGCTCCAGCAGGAGGAATTTTTGGAATTTTTATATTATTCATAATGATATATTTTTTATACGGTATCTCTAAAAGCATTGAATTACAACATGGCACAAAATTTTTACTAAAACTATATGTATTTTGTTGCTTATTTTCCGGTTTGTTTTATGTTTTATTGAGATTATTATTACATCTTTTTTATCCAATAAATCTTTACCCCGTTTATGTAGGCTTAGCGTGGGGCGGTTTATATGGTATTATAGCATTTTTAATTTTTCCTATAATGAATCGAGAAATAACTTCACTTGTTTATTTCATCCCGATTAAAATGAAAGGTAAAACGTTTTTAATAGTACTAGTTTTAATTAGATTAATTCCGGGATTAATTTACGCTTTTATTTCGCCATTGTATGTAGTAATTTACTTACCTGATTTAGGTGGGATTTTAGGCGCCTATATCTTGTATAAATATCGATTTCTTAAACGTTGAAAATAATTATTCTTTATAATTTCATGATAATTAAAAAAAAAAAATTAAAAAATGGCAGATAAGAGAGAAATTTCTAGAATTATTGAATTAAACGAGGATTTAATTAATAATAACGATAGATTAGCAGGAGAAAACAATCAAATTTTAAAAAAACATGACATTTCGTCTTTTGATATCGTAGGTGCCATTGGAGCAGGTAAAACGGCCCTTTTAGAAAGGATAATTGAAAAAGTCTCAAAGGAGCATCAAGTTTTTGTTATCAACGGTGATGTAGCGACTCGAATAGATGCAGATAGGATTGAAAAACACGGAGCGAAATCAATTCAGGTCAATACAGGTCGAGAATGTGCCTTAAACGCGTATCATATTTCTCGAGTTATTAATAATATTGATCTAACCGAATATGATGTTCTTTTTATAGAAAATGTCGGGAATTTAATCTGTCCGTCTGATTTCATTTTAGGAGCAACGAAAAGAATCGTTGTCGTGTCCATAACGGAAGGAGAATGGGTTATTAAAAAACATCCTCTTTTATTTAAAATGTCAGACATCGCAGTCATAAATAAAATTGATTTAAATGACATTATAAACATTGATATAGACGAGATGATTAACGACGCTAAAGAAATAAACCCTAATATTAAAGTATTTACTACCAGCGCAACAACTGGCGAAAATATCCAAGAGCTTATAAAAGCGTTGGAGATCTAAAAAAATAAGCTAAAAATTATAAGAAAAGAAAATATTTACTAATATAACAAAAATAGATAATAAAGGTCGGGAAAATGGATGACTATCAAAAAAATCGTCAATATCGCACGGAATTAGGATTGTTCATTGATAAAATCGTTAAAGTTTATCTCGATGATGATAAATTTTTCGTAGGAAAACTTAAAGGACTATCTGAGGATTCAAATCTCATTTTAACTAACGCTAAAAACGAAAAGAATAAGGCTTTCCAAAAAATAATGATAAGAAATAAGTTTTATAACTTTGTTACGGTGGAGGAGGATCCCTTCCCAATGCTAGCTTTAGCAGAAAGAATTGCCAAGATCTTTTCAAAGGGGCATGTTGATTTTAGAGAGGAGCAAAATGTAATTTCAATTCTAAATGGAAAAATCATTGTAGATGAAGGGGGAGTAAGAGGTAGTGGTCCTTCAGCAGAACGGGTTAAAAAGATTTTTGAACAATTTAAATTGGATCTTGAAGCAGATTAAAAACCTTTTATTATTTTTTAATTAATCATGAGCTTGCGTATTTTTAAACACATCAAGCAAATTTTTTAGTTGTAAATCTTGAATGACATTTTTCAGAATTGCTTTTCCTAATGGAGTTGTCCGAACGACTTCCAAATCTTTTATTTTTATTGTTCTTAAATAATCGTTTTCAATTAAAAATTTAATGTCAGAAGTCCATACTTCTGAAAACATCTCTTTTAAATCGTTTAATTTCATATTTTCGTCTACTTCTTTATTAAGGGCTAAGATTAATGCTAACGTCCCATATTGGCTTGGCGTGATGTTATCGTCTTTTCCTTCGGAAGTTAATACATAATACTTTTGATTTAAAAATTTGGTTGTGATTAATTCAAAGCCAACATTTTTTAAATTACTGTAAACGCTGCTAATAATTTGACTAAAATCAAGTGATTTATCGCATAAATTGATAAGATCTTCTTCTCTAATCATTGTTTGCTGGTTAGTTAAAATTATTTTAGTAATAGTCTTTACTATATCTTCGTTCAATTTTTCGTTCATATCTTCGTTCAAATTTTCGTTCATATCTTCGCTCAAATTTTTTCAAGTGTTTATGATTTTTAAATTTTTAATTTGTTTTTTCAATTCTAAATTAGATATTATAAATATAAGGGTTCGATTTTTTAGGTTTTTTTCTTTTTCAAAAACAGGTATTATTTTTCTAATTGTTCTGAAAATGGATCTCTTATCATATTTTTTTGGTATGAATAAATTTGAAAATACAATGTTTTTCGAATTTAAAAGTATTTTTATCGAAATGTCGAAAGTAATAATAAAAAAGATTTTTTCAGGAGTAGTTAATTCGTCAAACCTGACCACTTTATTACTAGATCTAATAAATTGAAGATGGATGAGAAATTTTTTATTATCCTCGCTAATAATTATCTGAAAATGAGATTCCAGATTAATCGTTAATAAAAAACCATTCAATAAAAGTTCTAGATTTTTGATTAAAACTTCTAATTTTCTAAAATGTTCGATACTTTCAATGTTTTCGCGTTGTTCATGGGAAATAATTAAGTTCTTTTTTTCAGCTGTTAACATTTTATCGATTTCTGTAATTTTTTTTTTTATTTTTGACAAATTACTTGGCTTTTCATTGTCTATAAAGATATTAGAATCCATAATATCCTTTAAAATATTATTTAATTGTTGTATCTCATCTTCAATTTCTTTGGTTGGTCTATTTACGTAAGACTTTTTTAAAGTAAGTTCTTTAAGAAAGTCTTTTCTTTTATTATCTGATTTTTCAATTAATTCAACTTGTAGGGTTTTAATTCGTTTTTCATCGTTTTTTACGAGATTTACAAGCGATTGATAATCCTTTTCATAAATTTCAAAATTAGGTTTAAATTTATCAAATTTTAGATTCGCTTTGCTTAAATTCTTTTTTATTTGATTTATTTTAAATTGAGAATCTTTAGCCTGTTTTTGAAACTCTCTAATCCTATCGGATTTAGATAAAATATGACGATCATCTAAACCTAAACCATTGTTTTTGTTATTTTGAGAGCCTTCCATTTCTCGTGTAATTTTATTAATTTGATTAAAACATTCTTTTTTTTGGATATTTAGATCTTGTATTTGTAGATTACAATTTTGAATATTTTTTTCAAGTTGGTCTCTTTGGTTTTTAAGATGGAAAAAGTCCTCTTCTAAATATTTCACTTTTCTTTTATTCTTATTTATTGATTCGTTTAATTTATCTAATAAATCCATTATAGCGGCAAGTTCATTTGAAGTTTTTTTAATTTTTGATAATTCTAATTCTTTTAACAATAAATTCTTATTTTTTAATAACAAATTATATTTTAAAACGAGAGTCATGGATTGAACGATATTACTAAATCGATCTATAAATAAAATATTGGATTTTATTGTTGTTCGATATTCACTTAATAAGTCAAGTAATTTTAACGATTTTTCAATGTCATTATATTCTTTAGAATGATTTTTAAAAATATTAATAAAATAATTAATCGGGATTAAGCTAAAATCCTCTAAAATTTCAAGAATATTAACTTGATGAATATGATTTAATAAATCTTTTTTAAATTTTCCTAAAATTAATGTGAATCTATCATTTATTGATATTTCTTTCTCTCCGAGTAAAATTTTAAACATCTTTTAATCTTTAAAATGATTTTTGAAATCTTTATATTCTTTTACATTTTTAATTTTTCTTTCTCTTATTAATTCGAGTGGGTCCTTTTCATCATCGTTATAAATTAAATATTTTTCTTTAAATTTATTTTCAAATTTTTCTTTAAATTTCTTAATTTTATCTAAAATTTCATCGCTAATTTCAATTTCTTTTTTAATTTGAGATAATTGAGATAATTTTTCTCTCATTTTTTTGCGTCTTCTTCTTTCAAACTCTTTTTTAGATAAATTAAAATATTCTTGATAAGATTCACGTTGTTCTTCTTGCTTTTTTTTTAATTTAGATAATTTTTCTTTTTCTTTGTTTTTTTCTATGAGTTTTTTCTTAACTTTTTGGTCTTCTTTTGTAAGTTTATTTTCAAAGTCTAGTAAAAATTCTTTAAAAGTAATTTTAGGATTATTTAGATAGGCATTTTTAAAATTCTTTAATAAAACGAGGTCAATATCTTCGGGAATTTTATTAAGTTCGATTTGAAGCCTTTTTTTTATTAATGTGTTAAAAAATATTTGGACCTTTCTTGTGGATAATATGAATAAAGAATTCTTTTTTAAAGAATCTAATAACTCTAACCATTGATTTAATGTTATTGCAGAGATGTAAGAAGATTTATCGATGATCTTACTTATTTCTTTACGATTAATTAAATATAATCCGATTTTTTTCGTTAATTGATGGTTTAATTTTAATTTTGTAAAATTTTCTTTAAATAAATCCTTATACTTCTTAACTAAATTGTCTTTAAATATTAAGAACTTGTTAACATTCATGTTCGAAATTTTCATGAATTTCTTATTTAAAGTATTCAAGGTTAGAGACATTTCTTCTAACTGATTGAGAAACATTTCATCAGTAAATTTTTGAACTATTAAAATTTTAGTTTCTTCTAATTTATTAGAAATTTCTTCCAATCTATTCGTTTTTCCTTGTAGTTCTTCAATAGGATTAATAATATCTTTTATTTTTTCAAGGTTAAATAATTTGTTTTCCATTATAATTGATCAATCAGCAGTTTTTTTTTAATTTAAGATTAAGGTTTTGTTTGTTTGTTTTTTTATATTTCTGGAGGCTTAGGAAAGTCTTTACTCCTTGAATTAAACGATTTCGTGATATTATTAACCGTTCTTGAATTACTAAGGGTATTCTGCCGCTCAACATGATTGGCAGTACCGCCAACAAGTTTTAGCGAATCGTAAAAAACCTCGAATGTTAAAAGTTCTGTATGAATTGCCTTGAATAAAGCAACTCTCGTACCTCTTTCTATATCAGAGCCAGAATATCCATGAGTTAGTTTTAATAATCCATTGTTCTTAACTTTTTTTTTTATTTCTTTCTGTATGAGATCATTTTCAAATTCAGAGATTTTATGTCCTAATTTAATTTCTAAATTCTTTATAATTATCTGAATTTCATTGTATTCTTCGTTTAATTTGGTTAGGATTGAATCGTCAACACCTATTTTTGCTTTTTTAATTTGATTAATAAAAGACGCGATGATCCTTTTTCGTAAATCATAATTTGGAAAATTAAATTTTAAATGAAACGTAAATCTTCGCCAAATTGCCGAGTCCAATTGATTTTGATGGTTTGTAGCTCCAAAAATTGCCAGTGGAACACCTTCATAATTTATTTTATCAATAACCTGTAAGAAAGAGATAACGGCTCGCTTAATTTCCCCAACTTCGTGGATATTTGACCTTTCAGAACCAATAGCATCAATTTCATCAAAGAACAATACAAACGCATTGTTTTCTCTTGCTATATCGGCAGAAAGCTCTACAACATTCCTAATATTCTTAATTGTATCGCCTAACAATGGAGAAACTAACCTATCAGCTTCTACAACACAGATAGGAATATTATATTTTTTTGAATAAGCTCTAGTTAATGATGTTTTGCCTGTTCCTGGAGGGCCATACAAAAGAACGGTTAAATTTGGTGATAATTTAGTATTTTTTAATTGCTTTACGATATTTTTATATTTTTTAAGAACTTTGAAGAAATCGTCTAATCTTTCTTTTTTTAACTCATTTCCTAGTATATCATCAACAGATTCTTTTACATCTGAAGGTAAATATACTGCACCATATTTGCCAAGTCTTTCCTTTATTTCATCATCCGAATACATTATTTTTTCTAACTCTTTATATATTTTTTATTTTCAAATTTTTCACAAAAAATTGCAATTTCATTAATAAAATCTTTAAGGTTATCAATTTGAGACCCAATAAAGTTAAAAATTTCCTTTCTATATTGAGGCGAATCGCGTATTTTCATTTTATCTAAACCTAAATAATTTGGAAAACATATAAGTTTCATTAAATATGGCAAAATTTTTTCATTTGTTTGTAAATCCTTAAAAATAGCGTAAAAAATGTTCTCATCGGATAATTTCCACTTTAAAATGCCCATATATATTAAGAACGCAAAATTCATTGAAATCCAGTTTATCATTTCTTTAGATAAAAACCCACGTCTTTGGGAAGCAAAAGCTAAATAATATAAAATTAAAGTTTCGTTGCTAAATTGAGGAATTAACCTTATATTTTTATCCGCTTGTTTATTTTTACGCAAGTAATTGTTTTCTAATAATATTTCAATAAAAGATTCTTGTGGTGCCAAAAAAATTCCGTCTATTATACGCAAACCTAAACGTTCAGCGATTTTTTCGATCGCTTCCTCTTCTGCGTTCGCAATTGAATCAATATAGGGTAAAAACACATCATTTGTTAAGATCATTGGAATTTCGTGATTTTTTTTTTCAGGAAATTCTCCAAAATTTGGATCAAGGTTATAGAGAGATAAGATGTTATTAATGATTTGGTATACTACTGGAGATATTCCAGGAATTTCAAAAAAATCAGGATTATTTATTTTTTCTCGATAAAATGTATGAGGTTGTAACAAATGTCTTTGACATTCATAAAAATTAATAGAATGTTCTAATAACTTCTTATAAATAATTTTCATATTAATGCCTCTAGGAAATAGAATTTCTTCAATAAATTTAACTAAACGATATAAATAAGTTTTTTCTAAATTGGTTTCATCCGGATTAGTAATATGACTTAATATATTTAAAGCATCTACAGATTCTTTGAGAAACTCTATTATATAATCCTTAATATCAATCATCTGGATATTTTTGCGATATTTCACGATAAAATCTTTAATAATTTCAAATACATTTGATCTATACATCGCAGAGAATTCTGATAACGCTCTAACTTTTCGAATATTCCTTTTTTCTTCCTCTTGTCGAATTGTATCCAATATCTCTATGTCCATTAAAAGATCGGCATCCAAATTTGTAATGATTCTTCTAGTTTCTCTTAGAATAGGGCGCATGTGGCTAATAAAAGTCAAATACCTAGGTAAAAGATCTGTCCATTTTTCTCTTTTTCTTCCGCTTTTCGTGGTCCTCATGGATTTTCTTTTATAACTCACTTTTTTCCTCACTCTACTTTTAGTTTAATATTATTACTTTTTATTTCAATATATTCTATTCTTTCGATGCATTTCCTGTAATAAGAATTTCAGTGAATATATTCGCAATTTCAACGAAAATGGGAATTTCTACCCTAACTAATTGTCCTAAATGCCACCTACAGACATCCTTTAGCAACATACGTATCTGAGAGTGTATTCTTTTATTTACATCCGAATCAATTATTTTTGAGAGCCATAGTCCCCCACCTATTCGATATGCTACGATTTTAATTATTGGTTCGAATAAGAATTCTAGTACTTGTTTCATCATCCATGATTTGGGTATTACACTCATGGTATTCTCGTTAAAAGAGGGATCTTTTAATATAGGATTAGTTTCATTGACTGATATCTTTGGCATGAAGCTAAGTAATAAAATTAAAGCAAATATGGAGGAAATCCCGTTAATCGTAAAAGGTCCTCCTATTTTCTCTATATCGTCTTGATTAGTTGCGATATTTGCTAAGAACATGCAAATAAACACATTTCTATCGAAAGCTTCGGATACACGAGCTTGTCCTAATTCGCTATCAATAATAATATATTTTTTTTCTAGAATTTTAATTATCTCATCTGTAAAGGTGTAAAAAGTATAAACTTTCTTTTCACTCCTTCTTAAATCCTTTTCAACCGTTAGTTCTTTTGAGATTAACCCAAACATTTTAATTAATTCTTCGAGTTGTTTTTTAACATAAGACCTGGGTTTATTTGGATTACCAAACATGGCAAAAAACTGGTGGTCAACAATATGAAAGTCATTTCTTTTACTAAACGCTTCTACCATCCTGTCAATTACCGGTACTTTGTTTCCAGAAGCTATTGCTTTTGATTTGGAAGTTACAAACCCATTCAATAACTCATTTATGATAAAATCTTGCTCGTGAGTTCTAGATTTTAAAATTTGTTCGAAAGATTCAGCAAAATTTTTAGTATTTGGAAAAAATGAATTTTTGATCTTATCGTTTATAGATTTTATGAATATCTCTCCATTATTTTTAGGAAAATGAATTTTCATATTATTTAATCTTTGCAATAAGCTTTCTCTTGCTCCAGGAATGCTCTCAACATCTCTTTCTTCTAATTTTTTTATTGCATTATCAAGCCCTTTTTCGAATTCTTGTAATAAATCTAACCAGGTTATATCTTGGAATTGCGTCGTGATTCATAAACACCTCATTAATTTTTGTTAATCTTCAATTTTCCAATTTAATTCTTTCATAATTTTTTTTAAAGCCTTAATAAGTGGTTTTATTAGTGAGCGGTCATATATATTAGGAGATGAGACGCCCCTTTGAGCTTTCCAACCCATTTGTGTTCCTTCCCCCATTTCTCGTTGTCCATATTTCATGATGTTTCGGAGATCCCTTGCCCACCAATAAAATCTTAACCATTTTTTATTGGGGTTGTCTTTAGAATATATAACAACTAGGGCCTTCCATTCACCCATTAGCCATTTAACGGTTATACCACTAATAGGCAAGTAGAAATTTATCGGAAAATTCGCGTGAAATTTCAAATCCAAATCCTTGGCCATAGTATTAAAGATAGGTTGATTATACCCTTCGAGAATCACGATCTCACCGCAACGACACTCGTAATGAGATTTAAATTTATCCATTTTTCGATTACATTTAGGACAGGTTCTATTTTCAATAATCCTATACTTAATAATATCCAAATTTTTTTCTTTTACCATCTGTTCTTCAGTCTTAGGTTCTTTTTTTCCATATTTTCCGATCCAATTCCAAGTATCGTCAAAAGATTTATCGACTTTTTCAAGAGCTTCAATAATATTGTTAAGAACATCTTTATCGTTAATTTTTATCATTCCCGCATGTTGGTAAAATGATTTTTTCCACCATGATAATCTAACATATTTCTCAGTTTTCAGATAGGCGCTATGACAAATTAAAGCGGCCATCCATCTAGAAGCGCCCTTAAATACCGTTATTCCTTTTTCGCAAATCTCATATTGCTTGTTAAGGCTCGTGTTTTGATGGAAATACTGGCCGTCTTGAAAATCACCTTCTTCTATTTTTTTATTTGATTCTGCTTCTTTTAAAGTATCTTTTTCTTTAACAATTTTTTTACATTTAGGACACTGAAATATTCCAACAACCAACGGTTCCATCTCAATATTACAGGCAGAGCATTTCAATTTTAATCTTCACTACTCGTGATAATTAAACGTTCAAAATCGATATTTAATAATTTTAGTTCTTTTTTATTTAATTTTAAAATTTTGTTCTTAATTTCAATTATTTCCTCTCTAAGATCTAACAAAACTTCTCTAATTTTATCTTCAATATTGTCTTCGTTAAAAGAGACTTTTTCAATAAATTCCAAATAGCTAAATATTTTATCTTTACCTGAATAATATTTTTTAATTTTTAATATATTTTTTTCGATTTTTTCTATTTGAAATCGAGAATTTAATAATTGTAAAAGGATAACGTTCCATTCCTTATAGATTTCTGAACTTTTATCTATTTTATGCAATTCGAACTTGTCAGATAATTTAATTTTCTCGTCTTTAAGATATTTTATAATATCCTTATTTTCTTCTATTGCTTTATTAATTTTTTTTATTATAGATTTACTATTCAAAACAGGATCAAATATCTGGATAAATTCTGTAATTTTATCTTGAGTTTTTTTAAATCTTTGGTAAAATCCCTCGATTGTAACTTCTATTTTAATGGCTTGATAGATATTCCCGAATTGGTCTAATATGAAGTAAAGATCATTTGAAAGAGCGTAATCATTTTCTCCAATTTTGTAAATAAAAGGGTGAATAATCCCTATTTTTTCACAACTAACTCCTTTCAAGCGTGTGAGCGCTAAATTAAAATTTCTTTTTGTTAAAAAGTTAAATTTTTTTTTTATCATTAAAAATAAAGTTTCTTCCGGTACCATTATTGTATTCCCTTCAATAGTTACTGTTTCTTCGCCTAATTTTACAATAAAATCGGCGTCTTTTTGCTCAAACTCATATAAGCTCCTAATATTTTTAATTAAACCTAGATCAATCGCAATTTCAATAAAATCCAATTTCCAAAATCTCACAATATTACTTTTAAAAATATCATCGAGAATAAGAACTCGTTCATAAGACTCTATAAGATCCTGATTTTTTAAATCGTTAAGTAAGTCGTTTCTAATAATATAAAGAAAAAGAAGTATATAACGCATGTTGATATCATCAAGAATTTTATTTATTAAGCCATTATCCATTTCTAAAGTTAAATTATTATGTTCCAAACCTAATATCCACTCATTTTTTGATATAAACCATTTGTTAAAAAGAGTGATTAAGATAATTAAACATCCCTAAAAAATTTTGGGATATTATTTTAATCAATCCATGAGAATGCATAAAATTTTTTAGGTTTAATTCATTTTAAAGAAGTAATAAATAATGTGTATTTTTTATATCTATAATTGAATTGATTTTTAATTTTTACATGATTGGAGATTGCAGTGGGAAGACGAAAAAGAAAACAACAGACCTACAAACGAATAAAGAGAGTTCCTAAAATTTTCACATGTCCTGAATGTGGAGAAAAGTCTGTTAAAGTCGAAAATATAAGAAAAAGCGCAATAGCTACGGTCAAATGTGGTCATTGCGGGTTAACTAAAGAAGTATTGGTAAATTCTATATCGGAGCCTGTTGATGCGTTTGGAGATTTTATTGATATATTTTATGTAGATCAAGAACTTCAAAGATTAGAAAAACGCTTGATTCAATTAAAAAAGAATAACGAATGGGGCGACCTCGCATTATCTTATTCAATTCTATCTGATATTTGTAAAGCAAAGGCCGCAATACTGTTAGAAGACGAAGATAATATTGATTTGGATGCTGTGAATGAATGGAAATTGAAAGCTGAAAAATATAGTAGGCTTGAAAAAGATGTGTTAATGAATTTAGATACAGAGGACTTAGAAAGAGGAGTTAGATCAGACGAAGAATCGCTATTTGATGAACACGAAGAAAGTGGGGGAATGCGACGAAAAAAAAAGATCGAGGATATTTTTACAGATCCTGGATTTCTAGAATTTTAGAAACATCTATGGTTGCGCTGAAGATATTGATTCGTATACCATTCCATCCGTCTGTTCGCAGGCTATAAACTAATTTATGAATTATAACTTAATATCTTCGATTTAACTGTAGCGGGTATATATTTAAATATTGGTAAATTTAGCGTTAAATTAAAGAATTTATTGAGATTTAATTTTTTATTCACGATAAAATAGCTCCAATTATAAAAGGATAATTTATTTAGGAGTTTCATTAAATTTATTCCAATTGGATTGTATTTAGATGTTAAAAATTTTGCTATAAATGCCCCCAATCTTTTAGTTTGTGGAATTGATTCAGGATACACGGACTCGGATAATGGTCGTTGAAATAACTCGTAAATTGAAAGTATTGGGATGAGTTTTTCTAAATAGTCGTTAATTTTTTTCCGATAGTTTTCATCATCTAAGGACAGAATTGAGATCTCGTTTATTTTTTTTTTAGCGTATTTAAACTGTCTTTCTTTAAAAAAAAGCCACATATTCCCCATTAAATCTCTTAAACTTTTTAAGGCATCGAATATGTCTTTTTCTTCAAAAATAAAATCATGTCTTTTTTCATAATTTTTTATGTAAGATAATAGAATAGAATTTGTCGATTCTTGCTCAAAATAATCACTTTTTTCATTAAAAGTGTAAATTTTTTTGTCTTTTGCGGGGTCATGTAATGTATGCGTGTATAAAGGTGTTATCCATAATAATTTTCTCACATTTTCAATAACATGTTTAAGTTGACTTAATTTTTCTATTTCAGAAAACTTCTTGGAAATTTTTAGACGTTGTATAGGAAAGTTTTTCGATTGCTCGATGCGTAATCTAATTTGATCAATTTTTCTTAATTTAGAAATTAAGTTTTTTTTTTTTTTTTTATAAAATAAAATTTTTCTGATTAATAATTTATTAACTTCCATCAATCTTTTAATGTAATAGTAAAAGTCAATATTATATTTATTTACAATTAGATCGTGAGTTATTAAGGGAGTATCTATAATTCGCTCTGGAAGTTTAGCTCGCACGCTCATGGCGTGATCTCCAATAGAATAAAAGAAAGTTACTTTTTGAAGAGTCTCTTCTAACGAGGAGAATTTTCCTAAATATTTTGGAGCTCGTGTAAAATAGCCATGTAATAAAGTATCAATACCTTTAAAAATATTGTAATCATATTCAGAAATGATAATAGATTCAAATTCACCTGGATGATGCCTTTTCGATTTAAGTCGTTTATTTCCTAGATTTATTGCTTGATTTGCTTTATGGAATACGGTATAACACCATTTTAAAAGGGGCTCTAATATTTTTGCATACTTAAACTCATATCCGTAAAATTCAGGTCCAAAATAAATTGGAAAACCAAATCCACGAGAAGTTGAATATATAAACTGAAAAACATTTCTTGTTTTTTCTCCCTTTAAAAATCCTGGAAATTTAAAATGTAACACAATACGAGGATAAAGAGCTTGTATTCCTAAATTCATCCACGCTTCAAAAAGTATGATACTATCTGGAAATTTAAATGAATCTTTTTTATCTATATAATCATGACTTAATGTTTTTAAAGCGGTTGGAATAGAATATAACCAATCAGGATTATCTTCCATGATTTTTAAGCCTTCTTTAAATTTTTTTAAAATTAAAGGCTTTATTTGTTTTTGAATATCTGTTTTTTTACGGTAATAATTATTCATAACTCTAAATAAAGAAAGAATTTCTAATAATTGTCTTTGAAGATCGTGTGCGACTTTTACAGTCATGATTTTTATTGGCGATTTTTTAGAGTTCTGCATTAAATTTAACCTGAGTAAAATCAAATTTACTTTTTATTAAAATAAATTTTTTCCTATTTTTAATTTTAAGTAAATTTTTAATTATTAATCTAAAATAAAAAAAGATTGATTAAAAGAAAATAGAAAATATTATCGTTCTTCTTTCGTTGTAAGGGTTTTTGGCTTAATGCCGAAATATAGTTTTTATAAAATTGATGGGTATATCTTAAACGATCAACATTTTACGATTAAAAAGAAAAATATTAAAAAATTAGCTTAAAAATTTTTTAAATATCTAAAAGGATCAATCCTTAACGATTAGCTCTTTTAGCAAAAAGTTCTTTTAATTCGCCCATAATTGCCCCTCTTAGAGAAACAGGACTGGCTGGTCGACCTACACCCGGATCTCCTGGTGGACCTCCTGGTGGACCTCCTGGTGGACCTCCTGGTGGAGCCCCCGGTGAAACTCCCGGTGAAACCCCCGGTGAACCTCCCGGTGAAACTCCCAGTGAAACTCCCGGTGAAGAAGATGGCCCAGAAGCTGCAATAGGTGCCCCTACACCTCGAGCTTTAATTGCTGCGATGTCAGTATTTATGGTATTAACTCGCGTCTCAAGTGAAGATAATTTTTGAGTTATACTAGCTAAGCTTTGATCAACAAGATCGGGGATCCTCAGTAAAATTGACATTATCTTCTCAATGATATCACCAAAAGAGTTTAATTTTTCCTCAAGTGGCGCTTTTCGGGCTTTTTCTAAGAACGAGGCAAACTCATCTGCACACATTTTTTTTCTTATTCGCTTTAGTAATTTTTAAATTCAAATATTTTTTTCTTTCTATTAAATATATGTTTGTTTTATTTAATAAATTTGATTTTAAATGTGTGCAGATGAGCTTATGCTTTTTTACTTTCTTAGAGTAGAGAGCGGATGATCCTTGTAGGATGATAGTTTGATGGATTAAAAAAATAAAAAAAATATAAAAAAGGAAATAATTTTTGATTTTTTAACTCAAATCGGTCGTAAAATTTTTTAAATTAGTATATAAGCCGGTAAGCTCGTTTCTAACTTGTAAAAATTGATGTATTCTTTTTATTAGAATATCACGAACACGGTCGAAATCTCGTTGAACATCGTTTAGTTGTTGGTCAAGCAGATTTAATTTATCCCCATCAACCATTTTATTTTTGATTTTTTCTACATTTAAGGCTTTTTTAATAACTATTACTCTTTTATTAGCTACTTCGGTTAAAGCATCGGCGAATTCGGTCTTTTTCTCAATTAAATATTCTTTTTTAACGGTAATGTCCTTTATAGCGTTTAAATATTTATCATTATCTTCAATGTATTGGTCATTTTTATGAACAAAATCTTGAAACAACTTGACTTCCTCGTCTTTTATATTAGATCTCTGTTCTCTTGCAAGAGTTTGCATTTGTTTTAAGACATCTCGGAGAGTTCGATTTAAAGATTTTCGAGCTAAATTCATCATTGCAATATTATCAGCATATTTCTTTTGGGAGCTAGTAACCACGCTCTGTGCTTTGGCCAACTTTTTAATCTGGCTTACAAGCGCTTTTTCATCGGCGGCTAAAGTAAGCTCATCTTCGTGGGTGATTATTGGACTCATTTCTTTTCATTCTCATTAATAAATAATTTTTACTTGTTATATTACTAGTATAAAAGTTCTAGTATAAAAGTTTTAATTTAAGTTGAAAAAAACAATTAAAGAGAAAAAATCAAATTTATATTAAATAAGAGTAAGCAGTCAATATATTGTCCTTATAGTTGGCCTTTATTACTTTTGCATTAATTTCTTTTCCAATCAATTCTTCAGAAAATAAAAAAGGTTTTTTAAGAAGTATTTTAATACCAATTTTTTTATTAATTATACCTATACATTCTCTTTTCCATCGGCCTTTAGAGACGATCTTTATTTTTATTAAATCGTTCTTTTTAAGATTTAAAGTATTTTTTTTTTTTTCTCGTTTATGAATATTAAAATCTTTAGGTCCTAGTTTTAACTTAATCTTGTATTTTTTTTCTAATTCGGTTAATTGTTTGTAAAAATATTTCCAACTCTTTGGTCTGATTTTTTTTAATTTTCTTCCAGTTCGATAAATTAAGTATTTTTGGATTCCAATTTGTATCTCTTTATTAGAATATCCCTTATTTCTTAAATCAACTACATATTTAATAATATTTTCAATATCTTTATCATTTTCACCAGGAAACCAGACTGGTGCAATCAAAACATTTATTTTAAATTTTAATAATAGTTGTATGCTTTCCAAGAGCTTTTTTATATTATAATTCTTGCAATCACATAAATATTCCGCTAGTTCTTGATTTAGCGTATTTAAGCTAATATTTATTCGCGTTAGGTTAACAGCATCCATTTTTTTAATAATATCTTCTGTAAGCAGTAATCCATTGCTTTGCATTGAAATAACATCAACACCTTTAATAGTCCATAGTGATTTTATCAATTTCTCCAAATCAGGATATAATAAAATTTCTCCGTAGGGCGCTATATGTATTTCAATGTTATAATTTCCTTTAATTTCAACGATTTCCCTTACCTTTTCGACAAGGTAATCGGGTTCAACAATAAAATTGGTATCATAATCTCCCCCATTCACGAAACAATATTTACATTTAAGATTACATAAAGTTATAGGTTTAAGTTCGATAATATTAGTGGAACGGTCCACTAATCCAATAAAATCTACTCCACATAATGGAATTTCCGATTTATTATCTACATGAATTATTTCCATTGTCATTTTCTTTCAGAATTTATATCTTAAAATACCAATTATAGAACCTAAATCGATTATTTGTTGACCTGTTGAATGTTTGCTACTTAAAATATTAACTTTACCACCAGAGTTTTCCACATTTTTAATTATATCTTCTATTTTGAGTTTACTATTTTTTGAAGCACCTCTGATTAGTATATCTACACAAAAAAGTTCTTTTATTGCTCCTCGTTTAGCTGCGACTGAAACCTCATTAAATCCTATTACTATAAGATCGGCATCACTTGCCAAAATTGTGAAAATTTCCTCAATTTTTTCAGTTTCTTGCAAGATTTTTACATTTTTTTTTATTGAAGCTAATTGTTTTGATTTTAGTGTTTCTAAAATAGCACTTTCTGTACCCGAGCTAGCATGACAACTTTTAAATTTGCCAATATAATCGGGATTTGATTTTTCTTTAATATATTTAATAAGAAGGTCTTTTGTATTTCCAGGACCACACGCGATAATTGAATTTATCTCAGTAGTTTTAAGGTTTTCTTCAATAATCTTTTTAATATCATCAAAAAATTCTATTAAAGCTTTATTTCGATGAGATTGTTCGTATCTTTTTCCGGGAATTGTTTTTTTTACGGTAGCAATTTTATTATGACTAAAGTTGGTTATAAGTGCAATATTTGCTAGACCTGTTTCTATAGCAATAAATAATATCATGAAATTTGACTCTAATTTTGACGATTCCTTCAACCGTCTTATCTCATGATTTAACCATTTTTCTTTTGTAATGGATAATTTTTGATTAATCTCAATATTGAAAGTATGATATGTTCCAAAACTGACAAAATCTTCAGGACCTTCTAAAATTATTCCTTTAATTCTTAAGCGATTTGAAAACTCGTGAAAGGATACATTTTCAACCTTTAATTTGAGTTTCATTGCTTTTCTTTCTCCTTTCGATCCTTCTCTTAAAACAACTCGTCTTTGAGTCCTAGCTGATACTATATCGTTAGAAGAAATTACATTGTATAACGCCCATAAATCGTTAAGATTTTCTATTTTAAGAGAAATTTCTCCTTGTTTTTTATTTTCTTCTAATATTTTCAAATTCTAATCCATGATCCCAATAGTATATAAATAAACATAATGTTAGATATTAAAAAAGATTAAATAAAAAATAGTCAATCTAAAATGAAGGAAATTTTAAAAAAAATAGAAAAAAAATTTATAAAAAAGAATATAAAAAACTTATTATTATTGTCCTAAAGCTTGTTTTACTTTTTCCAGTTCTTCTAGTCGTTTCTTTTTTTCCTCTTCCCTAGCTTTTAATTCTGCCTCATCGGGCTTTTGTAGTGAAACTCCTTTTCTAATCTCATTTTCAAGTTCTTTATCGAGTGGCACTTAAATAAACACCATTACTTTATTTTTTTATCTCACTTAAATTAAAAACTTCTTAAAAATAATATAATAGTTTTTATTTATAAGTTTTAGTTTTGATAAAAATAACATCAAGTTAAATATTTAATTCCATTAAATAAGCGTTTTCTCCTAAATGATAATAATTAACTAGTTTTTGAACTATTTGGAAATTAAATTTCTTATATAGCTTAATTGCGATGGAATTAATTTTAACATTCAAAATAATTTTTTTTATTTCTTCATGATTTTTGACCTTTTCTATCGTTTCTTGTAAAAGAAAAGAACCATATCCTTTATTTTGGTATTTTATATTAATCAAAAAGTTAATTATGTTAGCTGTATCTTTACATTTTTTTACTACAATTACATATCCGATTAATTCTTTTACAATTCCTCTTTTTTCCAATTTTAAAAAAATTTCGTTTTGTTTAATTAATTGTTTAATTAAAGTTTTTGTAAAAGCATTTTCTTTAAATATTTCTTGTTCTAATTTAAAAATAAGATCTAAATCTTTCAGAGAAACATCTTTAATTTTCATTTAAACCGACTTCTTGTTTATAAACTTTAATTGGGGTTTTTTCAGTTATCTGCTGATAAATTATCTGCCTAAAAGGGGTTATCTCCATGATATATCCTTCAATTTTAATTTCATCTAATAATGCTATTAGTTGATCTTCTATTGCTATATAATAAGGTAATTTTATTGTTTTTTGCTCTTTTAATATGAATTTTTTTGGAATTTTAAACTCAGACAATAATACCTCATTTAATTTCGATAAATTTTCACTTTTTCCTTCAATTTGTGCGAATAATAATAGACCTTCTTTAGTTATTTCTTCATATGGTAACTTGATAGACTTTGCCCTTCGTGAATATCTATTTTTTAATTGGTGAAAATCTTTAGCTCTAATTGAGCAAAAATGTATTTTAATTGATACTATTGGAGCAAGTTTTTTTAATAAAATAAGAGCAGCTTCTTTACTATTTATGATAGAAGCAATTGTTCCTTTTTTCAAAAAGTATCCTTTTTCTTTTAAAGACTGACTATTAGGCAAACAGATTTCAAATTCGTTTAAATTGATAAATTCTGCTCCGATTTTATCTATATAGAGAATAAATTTTTCAAGAGAGTTTAAATAATCCTCATTTGGAATTATAGGAACCTCCGCACCTACAGAATATCCTTTATTTAATGCAAATTTAATTTTTTCGCATTTATTTGGAGGAAGATGGAATCTTATTTCATCTAAACCAGCTAAAGCAAGTTTATTCGCAATTTTTTCATTAAAATTGAGCCCATTTGTATAAAGATGGACATGAAATTTTTTTCCATACACGGACTTTACATAATTAATATAATTAAGTGTTTTTTCTAAATTAAATTCTGAAAGAGGTTCTCCTCCGGTAATACTCATTCCTTTTGCATTTATTTTATCAAATTCATCTAATAAATCTTCTCTGGAGGAAACTTTTATCTCATCGATAAAAGTTATATCTTTTCCCCTTCTTTCTTCCGATATGGGGCAATACCAAGAACAATGATCAGGTTTTTGACAAATACCATTAAGAAATAACACTGCCTTTTCTCCTTTTAAACAATATTTGCATCCTTTAGGGATACCCCTACCTTTTATGTAATAAGTCTCTCCTTTCGATTCTGTAATTTTTTCTTTTTTCATCTTTTAAACAGTTTTTTTCTTACAATGGATTTTTTATTAGCTAATTCCTTTAAAACCCCTTCAGTTGTTTCTTCTTTTCGGAGTTGTCTTTTTAAAAAAACACCAGTTCTTCCATGCTTTTCCCTTCTTAAAAGAACCCTTTTTCTTTCGTTTATTATATTAATGCTTATTCCTACTTCTTTCGCTGCAACATGCTCATTTTCTATTACAGAAATTTCTTCATGTCCTTGTGATGTAGGTTTAATTAAAACTAACCTTTTATCAATTCCAGGTACTCTAATATCTTTTTTTAATTGCTCTAAATTAATTTTTCCTCCAAAATCGTAAAATTCTATTGTTTTTTTATTTAGTTTTGTCAAAGGAACAGTCACGCATTCCAGTTCATTTAAATGAATATATAATTTTATTGGATCATTTGGAGTTGCCATGATTATTTCTCTTAAATAATTTTCGTATCCATTTTTGTTTAAAATCATTTCAATCTGGAATGTTGGAATTTGATTTATAAATATAACATCTATATCACTATCTTCATGTATATTACCACGAGCAACACTTCCATAGACACATGGGATTAATCCTTTAAACATTGCTAAAATTTCTATTGCTCTTTTTCGTTTTGATTTTAGTAATGCCCAAGTTTCTTCGGTATAATGAATTGAATTATTATAATCTCTTAAAATCTTTTC
>JAUWRB010000016.1 GCA_030610785.1 Promethearchaeota archaeon
GCGGTCCCAACGGCAAGGAGAAGTGAATGTGCGATTGATTCAAGTACTGCGGGATAACTTCCTTCAAGACTTCGGAGATGGAGCGAAAAGATACTATCGATGAGGTATGTGTTGAACCCGGCGACGGGCGCACAGCCTGATAACCTTAGGGCTGGTCTTTCTGCTCCAAGAAAGATGGATGACTAGAATAAAAATTGTGAATTTTATAGAAATTTATAAATTTTTATAAATAATTAGAAGGTTGTTAAAGAGCTAAATCTTTTAAAAATTTAGAATTTAATTAAATATTTTAGTTTTATACGATTATTTAAATTAATTTGATTATTAGGCTTGAATATTTTTTATAATCTTTAAAATAATTATTAAAATTCTATTTTCCATTAATCCTAATATCGAGATTGATTAAGCTATAATTATAAATTAACAATTAATTAGAAAGAAAAATTATTTTATCTTTATAAGTTTTTATTACCTTGATCGTTGATGAGTAAAAAAAAGCAAGAAACCAAAAAAAAACTGGATGAGGACGAAGTAGAAAAAATATTTGAAACAACATGGAATAATTGGTCATCTAGAAGGAATTGCGAACAAACTCATGTTCCTAAATATATTAAAAGTCAAAAAAAGGAAAAAAAAGGCAATTAATAGATATTCTCCAACTTTGAACTACCATCAGCTAAAGCAGATGGTTTCTTTCTTCATCAAGAACTATTATTGATTATTTAATTTCTCATTATTAACTTATAACTATTTTTTAAATACTTAATCATTTATAGAGATAATAATTAAGATAATAATTAATGATTTATTTCAAAATTCATCCCACACCTAAATAAAGGAGTGGGCTTTCTTTTGTTCTTATGATAAAATCATGATTTGGAAAACTCGTATAACTCAATTAACCAGGATTAAGTATCCAATCATCATGGGTGCCTTTGGTGGATGGGGAAAGGCAAAATTAGCTTCAATATTTTCAAATGCAGGTGGCTTAGGAATCATAGCTGCTTTAAATTTTCCTAAATTTGAAGATTTTAAGAAAGACTTACAAACAATGAAACAGATGACTGATAAACCATTTGGAGTTAATCTTTCGTTACCTCATTCTGGTTTTGAAGAATCGGCAAAAAAAACGAGGACTAAAGAGGATTACTTGAAATATGTCGAGATTGCTTTAAAAGAGGGCATTAAAATTTTCACGACTTCAGGGTATAAGGCATCGTTTCTTGGAGATAGAATTCACGAAGCAGGAGGTCTCTGGTTTCATAAATGCGTTTTGATTAAACACGCAATTTCGACAGAGAACGAAGGAGCTGATGGTATCACGCTAGTAGGTTTAGAAGGAACCGGATTTAAGAATCCCCTTACAAATACTACTCTAGTAAATATCACGATGGCAAAAAAATTACTTAAAATTCCAATAATCGCTGCCGGTGGCATTGGAGACGCTAGAGGATTCCTCGGAGCTTTAGCCATGGGTGCTGACGCAGTTTGTTTTGGTACTGCTATAATGGTTACTAAAGAATGCCCCGTTTCCGAGAAGGCAAAAACAAAATGGTTGAATTTAGATATTTTTGATAATAAATTTCACGAAAAAATCTTCCATTATAACGTGAAAAGTTTCATGTCTCCTTCAACCGCAATCGCACACCAAAAAAAAATGCTCCCTTTAAAAACATTTATTGAAGAAATTATGAATGGAGCTGAAAATATTTTAAGTTCTTGGGGGTTCACTGCTAATGAGTTTAATTCTATTACCAAATAGTTCCTTATAAAAATCCATACAAACTTCATAGAGAATTTTAAAAAACTTCGAGATTAAATATATCAAGAAAATAGACTTCCTAAATGAGAAAAAAACTTTAATAATTATTTAATTTTTCAAAATAATCATCTGGATCGTCTATTCCCGATTGGAGTAAATTTACTTCTTTCTGAATTCCCAATTTTTTACTGATCTCATCCAAATATTGGACATCTAATGTTTCATCAAATCTCATCTAGCAACCAAGTGCGTCAGAATAATCTTGCCAGCCACCAAAAACTAATTTACTGAGAATAAAATCTTCTTTAGAAGTAACCCAACATTCTTTACCTGATAAATCTATTCTCACTCTTCTTTTTAAAGCAATTGGTCCAATTTGTTTATATCTATTTTTACTTTGACGAATAATAATATAATTATCATATTTAATTCGTTCATGTTTATCTAAATATTGAAGTAAATGTGTATCTTTAGCTAAAATTGCTGTAGAAATCCAATCTTGATAAGGAAAGAAATTATTTTTTTTTAATAATTCGATATATGTTTCAATAGAATGATTAACAGCGTAAATATCAACGACAAAATCAATATCATGAGTTGTTCTAGTGTCAGAGTATAGACTTACAAGAATTCCTCCAACTAAATAGTATTTAATTCCATGTTCTTTTTCTATTTTTTCTAAAAAATCTATTATTTGAGAAAACGCTTCTTTATAACCGAACTCCATCTTTTTTATTTCTCCGCTGTCTTTTTTCATATAGATTGTGCATGTTTATAATAATTTCTTTAATAGATTTATTTGGAAATCTTAGTTTTTCTGTTTTAATATAATTTTCTAAGCTAAAATCACACATTTCAAAAAAAATCTTAATAGCATCTTCTTTAGAGATTCTTTTCATTAATTCAATCCTTCCTTTGAAGTTTCTCGATATTTTCCTATAACTTTTATCTTTTTCAGTTGTCATTAGAAGTCTAAACTAGAATATTTTAAAAATTGCTCTTTCTAACAAAAATAAGATTAAATTTACTTATTAATATAACATTTTTTTTTCCATTTTCAGACATTAATTATTAATTATCATATAAAGATTTCTTAAACTTCAAAATAAAATAACTTAAAATTTAATGAGCGAAAAAATAAATGTTTTAATTTTAATAACATGAAAGGAAAAATAATAACTGTGAATAATTTTATAGAAAATATAAGTATTAAAATTGAAATATAAAGGTTATTTAAAATGAAAGAAAAAATGAACGTATTATTTCTTATTAGCGATGCTCATAGAGCAGATCACTTGAGTTGCTATGGAAATCCTATATTGAAAACGCCTAATCTTGATGCTCTCGCAAAAGACGGCGTGAGGTTCACAAATTGTTACTGCACTAATCCTATTTGCATGCCCAATCGAGCAACCATGATTACCGGCGTATATCCTAACGTGCACGGCGTTAGGAGTAACGGGATTAATCTACCTGAAAATATACCAACAATTACTCAAACATTGCATAAGAGAGGTTGGCATACAGGCGCAATTGGAAAACTACATCATCAATTCTGGTTAGGTCCATTTAAACATAAGTATAAATCTTCAGAAAGCTTAGTTAGTTGGGCTGTAAATAAAGGTGGAAACGATCCCGTGAGAGAGAACTTTCCTCTCCCATATTATGGATACGACGAAGTAGAAGTGGTCTCAGGTAATGGGACAATATGCGCAGGACACTATACGGAATGGTTGGAAGAAAGAGCACCTGAAAGGGCAGAGGAAGTTAAAAAATGGGTTCAGAATTACGATTATCTCTTTAGCCTTTTTTGTAACGAATTACCTGAAGAATTATATAATACCACATATGTTAGAGAACGCACGATTTCTTTTCTCGAAAGACATGCTAAAGGGGAATATGGAAATAAACCCTTCTATTTGCATTGCTCCTTCCCGGATCCACATTATCCATTGTTTCCCCCTAAAAGATTTCAGGACATGTATAAACCCGATGAGATTGAACTCCCTTCAAGTTTTTCCGATATAAAAAATGTATACAAACACGAATATTTAGGGCAACATTTGAAAAACCCCCCTTTTAAAAGAGCTTTCTTGCGGGAATCGACAGAAGAAGAGGTTCGTAAAATAATAGCCCTAACTTATGCGGCGATTGCGTATGTGGATTATAGCATCGGGCAAATTTTAGCATCGTTAGAAAAATTAGGATTGGCAGACAACACGATTGTTATTTATACTAGCGATCACGGCGATTTAATGGGCGACCATGGTTTATTATTTAAAGGTCCCTGCCCTTATGATGGAGTATTTCGCCTTCCTCAAATATGGAAAGTGCCAGGTATAACAAAAACGGGAGTATCGGATGCTTTAGTAAGTTCTATTGACTATCCAAAAACTATATTAAATCTTTTAAATATACCAGAAAGGCATCATCCTCCCGACATGCAGGGATATGATATTACCCCAATTTTAAAGGATCTTAATCAAAAAGTAAGAGATTGTTGCTTAATTGAAAACGATGAAGAAGTTGGAACACTTAACGCAAGATTGAGAATTTTAATTACGGAAGATTATAAACTAACGATCTACGAGGGTTTAAGTGACTTTGGAGATATTTTCGACCGAAAGAACGACCCTGACGAATTAAATAATTTATGGTACGATACGGATTTTAAGGATAAACGGTTCGAATTAGTAAATAAATTGCTTCAAGAAAATATCAAGGCACAGACTAAATATCCAAAAAGAATTGCTGGCTCGTGAATGTTAATTAACTCAAATAATGGTGTTAAACTATAATAAAAATTGATATTATTAAATTTGTTGAAGATCTTAGGTCTGTTTTTAAGTTGAAAGAATCTCCAATTGCTTTTTTTTATACGGATAATCCTCCTCAGAAAGTTTATAAGCCCAAACAAAAATCAATAAAACAAATTCCATGCATTATTCAATTATTGAATGGTGTAAGGCAAGGTAAAACACTCGTTCTTGGAAAACTAAGTAGGAATTTATGTCCAGGAGGGCTCACATATTTAGGATTTAAAAAAAGAATGAAGGGTTTAGACTATTATCTCTCAACAGGGATTCCAAATTCAAAAAGCGATCAGATTATTTTAGAAGGAGAAAGAATCGTAAAAACACCGGAACTTGCTCAAATACTATACAACACCATTCCTTTTAGAAGTAATCCCGCGGAATATGCTGTTTTTATGCCTTTAAAATCAATTGATTTAGAAAAGCATTCTCCGCTCCTTGTAATTTTTTTTGTTAAAATGGATCAATTGGCGGGATTAATTCAACTAGCTAATTATGACACGATTAATAGAACAATTTTGGGCATTAGTTCGGGATGTGGAACAATAATTACAGAACCCCTTGCGGAGCTGGAAAAGAATGAAGTCCCAAGAGCGGTCATTGGTTTATTAACGGATATAATTGCTCGAAATCACGTGAATACAAGTGAGGCATCATTTACTATTGGTTTTGACAGGCTTTATCAAATTTACCAAAACATTGGAGAGAGTTTTTTAATTCTTGATTCATGGAAAAAAATTCATGAACGAATGTCTTAAATCTGAAAGTAAAATTCAATTATTAATTATAATTAAATAAAAGAAAAAACAAAATTTATTATTAAATCATCTTTTTTGAACAATTACATTTTTATAATTTAATCATATATTTATACAAATTTGTTTGATTATCATGAGCGAAAAAATGAACGTGTTATTTATTATAACCGACCAGCATCGAGCTGATCACATGAGTTGTTCGGGAAATCCTATTTTAAAAACGCCAAATCTTGATGCTCTCGCAAAAGAGGGCGTACGATTTTCTAACGCTTTTTGTACTAATCCAATGTGCATGCCAAATAGAGCAACTCTTTTAACGGGGTTATATCCTAATGTTCATGGCGTGAGATCTAACGGAATGATACTCTCAAAAGATGTTCCAACAATTACTCAAACTTTGCATAAGAGAGGATATCATACATGCGCAATAGGAAAATTACATCATCAATTTAACACGCCCGCTTATAATTTTAAGGTTAAATCTGCGGAATCGTTTGGAGATTGGCTCTTGAAAAAAGAAGATTTTTGTCCTGTACGCGAAAACTTTCCCATGCCTTATTATGGGTACGAAGAAGTAGAAATGATTTTAGGACACGGAACTCTCTGCACGGGACATTACTTGGATTGGTTAGAAGAAAGAGCGCCTCATAATGCCGAGGAAATGAGAAAAAGATGGGAACCTATTGGTAATTTCTTTTCTGTATTTTGTGAGAATGATTTACCCGTTGAGCATTACACTTCTGCTTATGTCACGGAGCGTACTATTGCTTTCCTTGAAAGACATGCTAGAGGAGATCGTGGAAATAAACCATTCTATTTGCATTGCTCGTTTCCAGATCCACATCAACCTGTTAATCCTCCGGGAGAATATAGAGACATGTATAAACCAGATGAGATTGAACTTCCTTCGAGTTTTTACGATATAAAGAATTTACGACATCACGAATTTATAGCGCCATACATTAATGCTTTTCCTGGAGCAATGTTAAGAGAGACAACGGAGGAAGAGGCTCGAAAGTTTATTGCGTACACTTATGGAACCGTTGCGTTAATAGATTATAGTATCGGACAAATTTTAGCATCGTTAGAAAAATTAGGATTGGCAGACAACACGATTGTTATTTATACTAGCGATCACGGCGATTTAATGGGCGATCACGGACTTCTTTTTAAAGGCCCTTCCCCTTTTAACGGAGTATTTCAAATACCAATGATATGGAAAGTACCCGGAGTGACAAAACAGGGAGTATCTAATTCTTTAATAAGCTCAATTGATGTTCCAAAAACTATTTTAAATCTCTTAAATATTAAAAAACGATATCAACCTCCCTCCATGCAAGGATATGATTTTACTCCCGTGTTAAAAGATCCTAATCAAAAAGTAAGAGATTATTGCTTAATTGAAAACGACGAGGAAGTGGGACCTAGAGGTCCGTTCTATGTCAGATTGAGACATCTAATAACAGAAGATTATAAGCTTACGGTTTACACGAGTTTACCAGAACATGGAGATCTATTTGATCGAAAAAACGATCCGGAAGAATTGAATAATTTATGGTACGATAAAAATTATAACGAAATACGATTTAAAATGGTAAATAAAATTTTACGCGAGAATCTTAAAGCCCAGACAAGGTATCCTGAAAGATTGGCAGGCACGTGATTTTGAATACATTATATTATTTTCTCTTTTTTTTATTTTACGCAAAAAACATGTTTTTTTTTAAAAAAAATAAATTTTAGAATATAAAAATGATTATTTGGTTGATTTAAAGTAAGAATAAGAATAAATAAGAAAAAAAAGTTTTAAAATTTTTAAGATTTTAAGATTTTCGATGTCTTACTTAGCGCCTGAATCGTCTTATCTTTTGGTTCTGGTACGAAATATAATACAATTGTAATTCCAATATATGCCCCAAGACATAACAACATGCCCGCACCTAAAGCCTGAAGAGACACGAATGGATTTGCAAGTCTTTCTGCTGTTGTACTATAAGGATTCAGACTGTCAGATATTAATCCAACAATAAATGCTCCAAAACTTAATCCACGGGCTATGGAAAATATAATTCCATTTGCTGAAGCTCTTACTTCAGTATCGTATAATTCAGAAGACCAAACGCCAAAAATCCCGTGAAGACCGAAACTAGCTGTAATTAACATGGCAGATATTAAAACCATTGTACTATTGAAAGTAAGAAACACAAATATTCCAAATAGAGAACTGCCTATTAGACCGAATATATTATTGAGGAAAAACGCTTTTTTTCGTCCTATATAATCGCTAAGGGCACCAAAAGAGAATAGAACACAAGCAGCTATTACCATGAGGCCCAGCATGTAAATTAAAGCGGAACTACTTGGATTAGCTGCTCCTTCGTAAGCAAAAAGATACTCGAAAAAAACAGGCGCAAAATCTACCAACATGTGGTAAGCAGCTTCACATAACCAGAAGAGTAATACTAGAAGTAACGTTATTTTTAACCATTTTCCCTTAAAAATTTCTTTAACTCTCATCTTTTGTTTAATATCTTGTTCTTTTGCTAGTTTTTTGTATTCCGTCCAAACTTCTGATTCTGGCAATGCAAACCAAAAAAGTATTAAAAACGGAAATGGAAATAAAGCCGTCAAGAAACAATATTGCCATCCTAAGTTTGATAATAGTAAGGTCACTATAATTGCAGAAACATAGCCAATTACAAAAGTAGAGTGTACTAAGCCTCCTGCAGCACCCCTTCGCTTAGGAGAAAAGTATTCAGAAATAAGTGAAAAGGATATACCCCATGAGACCCCAAGCCCTGATATAAGTCTCAATATCGCAAATATTATAAATCCATCTGCAGGAACAAATGCCGTTAACGAGGAAAAAACTGCGTCCCATGCTATACTTAGAATTAAAGCATTCTTACGACCGAATCGATCTCCCAACTCTCCGAATAAAATTGCTCCAGGCACCGTACAAACAAATTGCAAGGAAATGACTAATCCTATTGCGGCATCTCCTACCCCAAAATATGCTTTTATATCGTTGGCAAGTAAACTAATTAACACTAATGAGTATCCATCGTGCATCCACGCTATCATTGCCGCCAAAACGACAACAACAATGGTTGCCTTTGATTTTGGTTTATTTACAGTCATTATTTATCACTTTTTTTAAAAAATGTAATTTAAAAATTTTAATGGATAATTATTATTTTCACGAGTATTTATAACTATACAATTAAATGAAAGTATATAAAAAAATTTTAAATAGACATGAATCATAGAATAAACTATTAAATAATTTAACTGAAAATTGAAAAAAAATGAGCGAACGTTCTAAAACACTTAAAGATAAGTTATTCTTCGGTTTAAATGGCTTTCCAGACCAAATGACGTATCAAGCTTTCACGTTTTTAGTCTTTACGTATTATTTTGCGGTCATAGGAATCGATATAGTACTGATGTGGCTTGCTTATATGATTTGGGGGCTGTGGAACGCCTTCAACGACCCAATGTTAGGGGCTTTATCAGATAGAAAGAAATATGGAAGATTGGGTAAAAGAAAGTTCTTTATTATAATCTCGCTAATTCCACTAGCTTTAATGATGATATTCTTATTTACTGCTCCATCTCTAATTGAATTCTATTATTTTATAGTCATCATAATGATATTTGAATTTATCTACACTTTATTCGATGTAAACGTGAAATCGCTATTTCCCGAAATGTGGCCTAATGAAAAAGAACGGACATCGGCTAATTTAGTATTAAGGCTCCTGACCATTGTTGCATTATTATTTGCAATGGTTTATCCAACGATAGTAATATCCCCCATGGTACCATTACCGGATAGTACGCCTGAAGAGATTGCAGCTATACCATCAATGTATGTTTCAGCAGGGATTGTATTTGCGGTAATAACGATAATTACCGGCGCATTATTCATCATTTTTGGTATTGATGAAAAAGAATAACTTCAAGAACAATTTCAAAAACGACCCTCTTTTTTCAAATCGCTAAAATTATCGATTAAAAATAAAACGTTAATGAAATTAATTTTAGCAAATTTAATGAATTGGTACGTTTTAGGCATGTTAACAACGATCTGGCCTTTATATTGCATACATGTATTAGATATTAAAAAAAACTCTCTAATTATAGGAATATCCTTGATGTTAATGTTTATTGTGGCCGCTTTAACAATGCCCCTTCATATAAAAATTGGAAAAAAAATAGGAATGCGGAACGCTTTTATATTATCTTTATTAATTTGGATGATATCGTTATTTCCCTTTGTTCTTTTAGGAGAAGGCATGGTCATTATAGCGTTATTTGTCTCAGCAAGCGTGGGTTTTGGTCTATCCGGAAATTTATTCTTTTTTGACATATTAATGGGAGATGTAATCGACCAAGACGAACTTATTCACGGAGTTAAAAGATCAGCCAGTTTCTACGGCACAAACGCGTTTTTTCACCGACTTCATATACTCTTATTAATATCAACGATTACTTTAATTTTTACGGGAACAGGTTGGGCGGGATACGACCCAAACCCTGGAGTTGACGTGATTATTGGCTTAAAACTCTTGATTTTCTTATTCCCGGCAATTGCATTAATCATTGCGATCTTATTCCTAAAATCGTACGATTTGCACGGAGATAAATTAGCGAAAATGAGAGAGGAAATACAAAAAAAAGGAGCAAGGTAAAATTTTAAAGAGTGAGCTATTTCAATTTAATAATTTAAAAATAAAATATTTTCTTTTTTTAAAATCTTTTAATTGTTTTAAATCTTGTATTATTAGAAGTTTTTGTCAAAAAAATCTTACTTTAAAACTAAAATTTATTATTTACTTGAATTTCCTTTAATTAATATTAAATCTTTATTATTAATATAATTTAAATCTTAGACTGACTATTTTTTGGATGATTTTGATGGAAGAAAAAATGAATGTGTTGTTCATGATAACCGATCAGCAGCGTGCTGATCATTTAAGTTGTTCTGGAAATCCTATTTTAAAAACACCTAACCTTGATAAGCTCGCAAAAGAGGGCGTTCGGTTTACAAGCGCTTTTTGTACAAATCCAATGTGCATGCCAAATAGAGCAACGATTCTAACGGGATTATATCCAAATGTTCATGGTGTACGCAGTAATGGAATAAATTTACCGGTTGATGTGCCTACAATTACTCGAGCTTTGCATGAGAGAGGTTGGCATACGATCTCTATAGGTAAAACACATTATAATTTTTGGACTCCCTCCTATAAAAAATTACCTAAATCTGCCGAGTCTTTCGATGCTTGGAAGGCGAAGAAAGCACTTGATAATCCTGTCAAGGAGAATTTTCCAATGCCTTACTATGGGTTCGAAGAAGTTGAATTAAGTGTAGGACACGGAAATCTAGTTTTAGGACATTATTTAGACGAGTGGTTGGAGGAAAGAGCGCCCAATCTTGCCAAAACCGTGAGAAATATTTTTAATGTAGATAATTTTTTCACATTATTTTGTGATAGTTTTATCCCTGAAGAACTCTATAATACTAAATATGTTGAAGAACGCACAATTGCATTTCTCGAGAGATATGTTAAGGGAGATTATGGAGAAAAACCTTTCTTTTTGCATTGTTCGTTTCCAGACCCCCACCATCCCGTTTGTCCTCCAGGAAAATATAAAGACATGTATAACCCGGAAGAAATTGAGCTTCCTAAAAGTTTTAACGATATTAAAAACTTATATAACCATCCATTTTTAGGAGCTCACTTAAAAAACGCAGTTTTTAGGGGTGCTTTATTACGCGAATCCACGGAAGAGGAAGTTCGAAAATTCACTGCGTTAAATTATGGCTCTGAAACGTGTATAGATCATAGTATTGGTCAAATTTTAGCCTCGTTAGAAAAATTAGGTTTGGCTGATAATACAATGGTAATTTTCACTTCAGATCACGGCGATTTCATGGGGGATCATGGAATGTTATTGAAAGGACCGGCGCCTTTTAACGGTGTATTACAAGTTCCATTGATTTGGAAGGTTCCAGGAGTGTCTAAACCAGGTGTATCAAATTCTTTAATAAGTTCGGTTGATATTCCAAAGACTATTCTTAATTTATTAAAAATTAAAGAAAGACAACATCCTCCTAACATGCAAGGATATGATATGACTTCTGTATTAAAAGATCCTAGTGTAAAAATTAGGGATCGTTGCTTAATCGTACAAGACGAAGAAGTTGGTCCAAAGGGACCCATGCGTGCCCGATTACGTCATTTAATAACGGAAAGTTACAAATTAACAATTTACGAGGATGTAGAAGGTTATGGAGATCTATACGACCGTAAAAACGATCCCGACGAATTAAAAAACCTATGGTTCGATAATGAATTAAAAGATTTAAGATTAGAACTATTGGATAAGTTAATTCACGAAGATCTTAAAATTCAAAGCCGTTATCCTGAAAGACAAGGAGCGACATGAAGATTTTAAAGATATAAAATTGACTTATTAGATAAAAATTAATTAAAATTTTTTAAGTGTAGGACACGGAAATCAAAATGAGTGAATATTACTTCTTATTTTTTTCTAAATCTTTCCAATTCCACCATTTTAGCAATTTCGAATCGTGAATATCGTTTGAAGCATAATAAACAGCACATCTATAGACATATAACAGGCATTTGTCAATCATTTCTCCTTTAAACGCACAAACTTTTTTATAAAGATTTTCGGGGTTTTTATCTTTTAATTCTTCTATAGAAGTAATGCCAGTATTCCATAGACCATTTGCTATAATTTTACCCACTCCTGGAATCTTCATTAATTCTTTCGTACATTTGGACTTATTCTCTTCATTCATAAAAATTACTTATTATTTACATTTTATATTATTTATATCTCTGCTGAATTTATGATTTAAAGGTGTTCTCCTAAGAGAGTTGGTTTCATCCAACATGTAATCATTAGAAAATTTTTATTTAAAAAATCAAATTTACATTAAAGAAAATCAAACGCGCTTCCTTTGAATTAATATCTTCATTGACAATCTCGATAATCCATTCTTTTAATTTGAAAAAATAACATGAGATCTATATTCATTCTTAACTAATAATTATTAAAAAATTTTTAAGAAATAAGAATTATTTTATTTACCATTTAAATAAAGTATCATTCAATGTTTTTAACGATTAAAATTCTAAAAAATCAAAAATATTTAAAGGAATAGGCTAATAGTTTAATATAATTTCGTATTTTAAAAAATCTTAAAAAAAAATTTAAAAAAATCTTAAAAAAGTTGAAAAATATGGCAGTACCATTAATTATACTTGTTGCTTTATTTGCAGGGATTGTTTCAATAATTTTAGCATTGTATTTTAGGTCTCTGGTAATGAAAGAAGATCCAGGCAATGAAAAAATGCAAGAAGTTGCAGGATATATAGAATCGGGAGCAAAAACTTATATAAAACTGCAATATAAAGTATTGGGAATCTTCGTGCTGGTTTTAATGTGTCTCTTATTATTTATTCCTTCTCCACTGGAGAAAAGCAAAACTTACGAGAGATTAATTTCAGGCGCATTAAATTGGGAGCAAGCAGTTGCCTATATAATCGGTGCCGTAGGATCCATGATGGCGGGATATCTTGGGATGTATGTTGGAGTTAAAGCTAATACTCGCGCAGCACAAGGGTGTACCATTAGCACCAAGAAAGGTTTTGATGTAGCATTCTTTGGTGGAGCCGTAATGGGCCTTGCTGTTGTTGGAGTTGCTTTAATTGGTGTATCAGTCTTATACATGCTCGTTCCTGACCCTAATATTGTATTAGGATTTAGCTTCGGTGCGAGTAGCGTAGCATTATTCATGAAGTGTGGTGGAGGTATCTTTACAAAAACAGCTGATGTCGGAGCTGATCTCGTAGGAAAAGCAGAATATGATCTCCCTGAAGATGATCCGCGAAATCCAGCTACTATAGCTGATAATGTCGGTGACAATGTCGGAGATATTGCTGGAATGGGTAGTGATCTATTTGATTCTTATGTGGCGTCAATTATCGCAGCAATGATGTTAGGTGCGGCTTTAGTATTAATAGGTGATGTTGCAGTATCAGATGAAGCGAGATATACATTTATCGTATTTCCTATAGTTTTGTGTGGAGTTGGGTTAATTGCTTCTCTATTGGGAATATATATAATCAAATGGAAAGGTTCAGAAGATCCTGGTACAGCTTTAAATACTGGAACTTATGCCGCTACAGTAATTTTTGCTTTAATAGCGCTTGTATTCACGGCATTGATGACTATCGGGTTAACCGCAAGTGAAACAGCAGTTTTATGGAAATTATATGCGTGTTCTGTTATAGGGTTATTATCCGGAATAGTATTGGGTTTTACAAGTGATTATTTCACCAGAGATGATAAGAAGCCGACTCGAAATATTGCGGAAGCTGCTCAAGAAGGCCACGCAGTTGTAATTCTTAGCGGTTTTTCTTATGGTCTCTTAAGTGTAGTGCCCCCAACTATTGGTATTATTGTCGCAATGGCAATAACCTACTTATTAGCGGGTGTTTTTGGCGTTGCAATTGCTGCGGTTGGACTTTTAGCAATTGTGGGAACAATAGTTTCTAACGATGCTTATGGTCCAATCGTAGATAATGCAAGAAGTATAGCAGAACAAGGAGGCTTGGGCGATGATGTAATTCGTACAGCAGATCGATTAGATTCCGCGGGAAATACCGCTAAAGCTATTACTAAGGGATTTGCGATTGGCGCAGCAAACTTAACTGTTTTTGCGTTATTATTTTCTTTTGTAACAGAAGCCAATGATATTAAAGAAGGCACCATTGAAGTAATTGATTTACTCTCAATAAATATTTTAATTGGGGCTTTTATTGGAGTCGTCATTCCTGCGTTATTCTCGGCTTTATTAATCATGGCTGTACAAAGAAATGCCAGTAAAATGGTAAAGGAAATTAGAAGACAATTTGAAGAAAACCCAAAAATATTAACCGGGGAAGAACCAGCAGACTTCAATAAATGTATTGATATCGCAACAAAAGGTTCTTTACGTGAGCTTATTATTCCGAGTATTATTTCTATTGCGGTTCCTTTATCAATAGGGATTATATTTGGTGTAGCGTCTTTAGGAGCTTTCTTAGCTGGAGCCATCTTGAGCGGATTCGTCTTTGCAGTCATGATGTCCAATGCAGGAGGAGCTTGGGACAATGCGAAAAAATACATTGAAGATGGCCATTTAGGCGGAAAAGGTACAGAAACTCATAAAGCAGCAATAACAGGAGATACAGTTGGTGACCCATTTAAGGACACCGCCGGACCGAGCATCAATACTTTATTAGTTGTAATGTCGCTTACAGCGTCCATTTTTCTAGGCTTTCTCATGATGTTTAATGGCGGAATGGGATTGCTAGTATTCTAGAAATAAAATCTATAAAAAATTTAATAAATCTTTTTTTTTTATCTTTTTTTCATATCATGTCTAATATTTTACATTTTATTTGTAGTAATAATCTATTAACTTCGATATTTAAGTGGATTTGGCCAAGTTTCGGTGGTCATGTCATGAGTATTTTTGTTTTCTTCCTTAGGAAAAAACGAATAATGTCATATTTAATAATAAGTATCCGGATATGACATCTTTTTAGGAAATATTGTATCAATTAATAATCTAGAAGAGGGATTCCAAAATGCATCATCGATAATGTAATTTATCTCATCTAATGTTTTATCGCTTAATATTAATTTTATCAGCATTGTTCCCGGAATCGCAACATCACATTTTTCTAAATCAGGATATCCGCTAACGCTTTGTACTGTAATAATTTTGCCATTAATGAAATTCAGTTCAATATTTTCTTGATAATTGCTTATAACTACTTTTTTAGATAATCCTTGAAATTTTGAATGTTCAATCCTCTTTTCAATTATTTTTTTTATCGTCTCGAAAAACAACTTTAAAATAGGAATTCTGATTTGCCATCCATAACTCTGATGTGCGACACCTCCAAGATGAATAATAAATCTCCCAAATTCAGAATCATATTTAACGTGAAACTCTAAGTTCACCCCTCCCATTTTTTCATAAGATTTTTTAATATATTGTAGAATTTTTATCATTTGCTCCTCTGTAAGCTGAGCAACATTAATGGTAAATGCTTTATTGTCATAAGACATTCCTAAAGAGAAATAAGCTACACTATGACCTGCCTCCTCTAAAATAAATGTTGATAGCATGTTATCATCAAAATCATCATTAAGGAATCTAAAAATAAAGCAATCGGGTTGGAATTTCATGTTAAAGTAAAATTTCTCATGGAATTTGTTATAATTACTCTTAATAAATAGTATATCATTTGAATTAGCTTTTCTAACGCTTAGATTGCTTAGTTCTTCTGTTGGAACTTTTTCTGGTGAAAAGGTTATTCGTTCGTCTAGAGGAATTGCAAACTCATAGTTAAATCTTCTATAATAATAGGGAATTCCCCTAATTATAGAAAAAATATAACCACGCTCAGCCATAACCTTCTCATATAATTCATTCATTTTTGCAATGAAACCTTTTCCACGATATTCTTCAAGTGTACTTACTAATCCCATTTCACAAATCGGAAGAACCATGCCTTCTGCCTCCCACTCTAATGGCATTAGTGTAAAACCCGAGATAATTTGATTAGAGTAAATATTTTCAACATAAAACCATAATATCTCGTTCTTTTTCGGATGTTTTAAATATAAACGCTCAATATATTTCTTAATTGTTCCTCCGTGCACCTTTAAATTTAATTCCAAAATTCTTTCAAGTTCGTCTTTATCTTCAGTTGCTATTCTTAAAGTGAATTTTTCATCAATCTTTTGAAAATAACCTTTTTTAATTTTCATGTTAGTTTCCACATTTTTTAAAAACTCCTTAGCTGCTTTTATAATCCTAGGACTCTTACTATATAATTGTTTTTGATAAAATTCTATTTTTTTTTTAGAAGTTTTTTAAATGTTTGATATAAAATATTTAATTTTTTATTAAATTATACAAAATTCTTTATTTTTTTCTTGAATTTCTTTTTTCATTGAATTTTAAGATAGTTAATATTTAAAAGTCTGAAATGATCTAAAATTTAGCAAAGATAATTGATTTACCAGTATTCATCAACTGCCTAAAGGCAGTGCCTTTCTGCCTATAATATGGTAAAAATTAAGAGAAGATGAGTGATATACATACCCACCTTTCTGTACTCTTTTTCGTCACCAAAAAAGAGTTGGGGCATCAAACTAAGCGGCCTACCTAAAGCTTGCTCCAAGTAACTCATCGCTTTCATTTGGCCTTGCACCAAGGTTTCAGCTCGTCCCAACCGTTCCCCTTTACAATTTCTTTGGCTTATTTCCAAGTCATTAATACGTGTAAAAGGGCAGTGTCGTTTCAGTTGCTAAAATACGGTTCTCACCGTAGTAGTTATCTACACCTTGCTTGAAGTGTGAGGTGAGGTTCCTCAGCTGGTCAATGCCAACCGTCAGCCCCATATATCACTCGTCTGTTTTTTATAAAGGAATAAAGAATATTTAAGATTTATGCTTTTAATTTACCTAGTACAAGTTTGGCAAAATATTCAAAGCTTCGGTTATACGAGCGTTCTGCGTCTTTTGAGATTTTTGCGAAAACGCATCCCGGTAATTCATTCATTTTTAAATGATATTCTATGCATTCGCAGCATTTACCTAATCTTGAACAGCTGGAATAAGTACAAGCACATGTTTTTTTTAATTTATCTATATTGCATTCTGTCATTTTTATTTAAATTAAATTAGGATTAATAAATAATTTAATTAATTACTGATTAACATTAATCAATCAAAAAAAAGTTCGTGTAATTCATGACAGAATTGACTAAATTTCCAGTAATTGATGGACATATGGATACCGTAACAAGAATATTAAAGCAGAATCGTGTTTTTTCAGAATTTTCTGAAAATGGGCATTATGATCTTCCTCGCATGAAAAAAGGAAATGTTCAAGCGGCTTTATTTGCTCTATTTCCTTTAAATACAATGAATAACGTGATAAACGGTCTAGATTTATGGTTTACTCTTGTTTCAAATCCAATTAATGGGCTTAAGCAAGTTAAAACTATTGAAGACTTTGACAGAATAAAAGATATTGGCATGAAGGGCGCTATTCTTCACTTTGAAGGAGCTGGAGGAATTGATGACGATTTTAGGATTTTGAGAATAGGATACCATCTTGGACTTCGTACCATGGGTTTAACATGGGCAAATATTAATAAATTTGGAACAGGAGCAAAATTTGGTACACGTCAAAGAAAAACGGGATTGACAGATAAAGGTAGAGATTTAATCGCTGAAGCTCAGTCTTTAGGTATTACTATTGATGTTTCTCATTTAAATGATCCTTCTTTTTGGGACGTTTATGAAATTACTGAAAGACCGATTATTGCCACGCATTCAAACGCTCGCTCAATTACAAATCATCCTAGAAATTTAACAGATGACCAAATTAAAGCCATACACGAAAAACATGGAACTATTGGTATTAATTTTAGTATGGGATTTCTAAATAGTGAAAACCCGGGGAAGGATAATATTGATTTAGGATTTGATATAATTAAAAATCATATTGATCACATGATAAGCTTGGCGGACATCAATATTGTAGCCATGGGTTCCGATTTTGATGGAACATCAGTACCAAACTGTGTAAAGGATTGTACGACTTTTCCTCTCCTCTGGGATTATCTTCTTAAAAATGGCTATAGTGAACAAGATATTGATAAAATTTCTCACGGAAATTTATTGCGAGTGTTTAAAGAAACTTGGAAATAGGTCTCTTTGAAGCCAAGATATTACTTATTTTTTATTAAATATCAAATTTAATTTAATAAATATATTTTAATTTAATCAAGTTCTATTTTGTTTTCTATAAAAGTATAAAAGTATTAAAGATAAATGTTTTAATATCAATTATTATTAAAAATTTTTAAAAGGTGTATAAGAATAGAGTTAGAATTAATTGACATTTTACAAGGTACTTTTAATTTAGTTTTTGTTATCATATCAATTATAGTAGGATTGAAAATTCTTTTTAATTATTTTGAATATAAGAAAAAAGAATATCTTCTTGTCGGGATCATTTGGATAGGAATTTCAACGCCATGGATGCACGGAGCGATTACTTTCGTCTTATATTTCTTTAACATTGAGTTAATGGAAGAGATAAGGTTTATTATTGGATACATTTTTATTCCCATTATTACGGTTTTATGGTTAATAGTATTTACAAATTTCTTGTATAGAGAAAAGAGAGTATTAATACTCACAGTTTTCACGCTTATTTGTATTACATGTGAATTTTTCTTTTTCTTTTTCTTAATAACAGATAAATATAATTTAATTGGTTATTTTGAGAGACCATTTTCGGCTATATATAGACCTTATGTCCGTTTTACAATGATATTTTTCCTTGTTAGCTCTTTAATTTCTTTTCTTTTATTTGCGAGGGAATCGATAAAATCGGGTGAACCTGAACTCATTCTAAAAGGTAAATTTCTAATTATTGCTTTCTTAACTTACACTGCGTGTGCGGTATTAGACTCTTTCTTTTTGTTTCAACCTATTATCGTAGTAATTGTTAGATTACTTTTAATATCAAGTGCAATTGAATTTTATTTCGGTTGGATCTTGCCTAAACCGATAAAAAGACTTTTATTAAAAGAAAAAGATATTTAATTTTTTTTTTTTTTTAATTGTGAATTAAAGGGTATAATAAAAATTAAGAAAAATCAACTTTGTCAATTTCTAAATATATTTGTTTTTTAATACTAGTATGTATTAAATTTTATTAAAGACAAAAAAGTGAGAGCTCATGTTTGTAAAAAGTTTAAATATTACAGAATTCCGAGGAATAAAGAGATGCGAAAAGGCTTTAAAATTTAGTAAATTTACAGTTTTAATTGGAAAGAATAATTCAGGAAAATCATTAATATTAGAAGCCTTATCTTTGTTACCCGACCCAAAAATTAATGATTATATAACTAATAGAACAAAAATAAATAATGTGGAACAAATTCACAATGGATCGCGAAAAGATCTTCTCTATCTATATGCAGGAATTTCAAAAATACAATTTGGTATTGAAAGCTCATCGGCAATAATTGAAATAAATGAAGAAAATATCAAAACAACTTGGAATAATAAACAGGCTTCTTTAAGTGATAAATTTACTGATCTATATAGAATACCTAAAAATAAATTATCTGAGATAGTAATTTTTATACCTTTTACAACCAACATACTGATAGATTTAGAATATAGAATGAAGTCACTTAAGGACATTATAATGAAAAAAGGTTATCATATCGAACTAGCAAACTTTCTCAATAAATGTGTTAATGATGTCTATAGTGAACTTGTATTTCTCGAACCTATAAGTCTGAGAAAAGTCTATTCTGATAATAAAGTGTATCTTAAGTTGAAAGATCTAGGATCAGGGGCAGAAAAATTAATAAAACTGCTTGCGCTATTTGAAGTACTTTCTCCTCAACTTATAATAATTGATGATTTTGAAACCGGTTTTCATCCTAGCATGATAAAATTATTTTTACGATGGTTGAAGGAAAAAAAATGGCAAACTATAATATCAACCCATAGTATAGATGTGTTATATCATTTGGTTGATATAAAACCCGAGGATACTTCAATACTACAAATAAATAAATCAAATGAGGATATCCTAAGTCATGAAGTCTTAACTCTAGATGAATTGGGGGGTTTATTAGATGCAAATACAGACCCACGCTTATTATTAGATGCTCTTCGGTTATAAGTCCTTGATGTGATTTTAATGAGATTAGTAGATAATTTGAGTGGTATTGAATCCTATTACTTAATTATTTCTGGCAATGGAACTTTTCCCGAGAAACGAGTATTAAGAGAGAAAAGATAAAATATTGAAGATTTAATTGAGAATATTGATAAGAAAACGCTTGAAAAAAATCCCCATTTTAAATTTTTGAAAAATCGTTTTTTGATATTCTTTTCAAAGAACTCTTAAATATAAGTGCGTTTAAATTATTGTATGGTTGAAGAAAAAAATAGTAAAAAAAAAGGTAAATCTAAATCATTTTTCATTTACATGATTATTTGTTTGATGTTCGTAGAAATTCTTGATACTTACACCACGCTTTTCCCAACATCCATTCCTTCTAAAGTTATTGGTGAATTTTTAATCGACCCGTTTGGTCTATCAATAAATGTCGCTAATTCAATTTTTGCGTTGTGTATTGCTATCGCTACAATTGGCACATATTTCGTCTTCTTCAATCAATTTTTAGCCGATAAGTTTGGCAGAAAAATATTATTAGTCTTTACAGTATTTGGTATGGGATTTGCCTCGTTACTAATGTTTTTTTCAACCAGTATTATTGAATATACCATTTATCTTTTTTTATTATACATTTTTTTCAGTTCTGATATTTGGGTAATATATTTAAACGAGGAATGTCCATCAGATAAAAGGGCGCTGTGGACAAATATTGTCTTAATGGGAGGTGTAGGAGGTGCGTTATTGCTTCCAGTGTTTCGCTCGATTTTTATAACGGAGACAAGTTCGTATTGGAGAGGCATGACAATATTTCCTATTTTCTTAGGAATAGTATTAAGCGTTATTATTTTCTTTACTTTTAAAGAAACGTCGAAATTTAAGGAAATGAAAGAAAATAGAGCTCTAAAAGAAAAGGGCTCAAATAGTTTAAAAGAAAGCGTGAAATTACTCTTTAAATCCGTTCATAGAAAAGAATTAATTGTAATACTAATCATTAGTCTAATTAATAATATCAATTATGTTTTCTTCTCGTTAATGGAAAGCTTCTTTGTGACCAGTTCGAATCTAAGTGAAAGTGATATAAACATTGCTATTTTGATAATAAGCGCTTCTGTTATACTCGGTTATCTTATCACGGGCATAATTGCAGATAAATACGGCCGAAAACCACTATTTTATGTGTATTCAATCGTACAACCGATTGCAATTGTAATAGCCGTCCTTACAGTCCATTTATCGTTATCTAGTGCAAACACTTTAATTCTTATTAGTTTAAGCGCAGGTTTAGCATATATATGTTCCCAGGGATTAACAGTAGTTATAAGAATTGTAACTTTAGAAATAGTGCCAACAGACGCAAGAGGGACAGGATCTGGATTGAAATCTTTAATTGCTGCTATTGGAATGACTGTTGGTCTATTGTTATCCAGTTTATCCATATATTATTTTGGATTGGGTACTACTTTCATTCTTTTAAGTCTGCCTCTTTTAATAAATATTCCTTTAATCTATTTCTACTTAAAGGAAACGAAAGGAATTGATTTAAGCGAAATAAGCTAATTATATTGAAGAATTAGGACTTATTTTTCTAACTTTTTTACTATAATTAATTATTCAAGTTTATCCGGGCATTTTGATTGTTCTTGATTATTTAGATTAATTTACTTAAAATTTTTTTTAGAAAAATTATTATAAAAGCATTCAATCAACTGGCACATTAAGAAAGAAATTTTTATTATTATCGATTGGAATGTTTCTATATATCATTTTTGCTGCCTTAGATGGTTTAACGACACCAGGTATTGGTTTAATTATCGTTAGAATTCCAGAAATAACTGGCTTTTGGTTCATGTATTTTGGTTTAAAAGATTAATGCGCTTAACATTAAAAAATAAGATATTCTTAATCATATTACCAATTATATAAAATATATTAATCAACTAAACTAATATTAGTTTCTCTAATATTATAATTTTTAATTTCAATTTTTTATTAAAATAAGAAATTTTTTAACTTGCATTGCGAAGCAGCATGGAGACTCATTTATTTAGAACAAGGATTTAGGTTTTATTTAATTCTCTAAACTTTAATAATAATTGTTCCTGTTCTTTAGATATTTTTTTAGGTATGATTACATTAGCAATAATGTATTGATCTCCCCTTCCAGTCCCTCGTAAATAACTCACGCCTCTATTTTTTATCCTAAATTCGGTTCCTGATTGAGTTCCTGGTGGAACGGGTAATTCTTTTTCTGTAATCTTTTTATTTTTAGAATCCAATGTGGGTACTTTAATTTTACCACCGATTATAGCGGAAACTATATCAATATCGACTTTAGTATATAGATCGTTTCCACGACGTATGAATCTTTTATTAGGTTTAATTTTAATTCCTAAATAAAGATCTCCTGGAATCGCATTAACCGAGGGCACATGACCAGCACCTTGTACTTTTAAATGCACTCCATTCTCAACACCAGGAGGGATTTTGATGTGTATTTTTTTTCTCTCCAGAATAACTTTTCTACCTTTACAAGTTTTACATTTTTTACCAATTATTTTACCCATACCACTACAATTATAACACTCAACTTCACGAATTATGGTTCCGAATCCCGATTGCGTCATTTTCCTCATGCGCCCCGCCCCCTTACATTCCGGGCAAGTTTTAATGCTTTTAGGATCTTGAGCTCCTGTTCCCTCACAATCAGAACAAGGAATGTAGCGTTCTATAAATATATCTTTTTTTAATCCGAACATTGCATCAGTAAAATTGATTTGAATAATATCTTCAATATCCTGCCCTACTACTCTACGTTGTGTCTGACGCCTATTCCGCCCTCCAAAGCCGCCAAATATATCTCCAATTCCTCCAAAACCGCCACCCCCAAAAATAGACTTTAATAATTCATCTATGCCCGGAATTCCTCCGCTAAAAAAATCGCTCATATTAATATCTACTCCACTAAAACCGTATTGATCGTAATTTTGTCTTTTTTCTGCATCGCTTAAAACTTCGTAACCTTCTTGGAGTTCAATAAATTTTTCTTTAGCTTTTGGGTCGTTCTTATTTAAATCAGGATGATATTTTCTGGCTAAGCGGCGATAAGCTAATTTAATGTCGTTTTCAGTGGCATCTTTTTCAACGCCTAATACGTCGTAATAATCACGTTTGTTCTTGGAACTCATGATAATTTAATTGTTTAATTTTTCTTAATAACTATAAAAATATAATGTTGAAAATATGACGTAAAATATAATTTTTTAGGTATTAAGCTTAGGTTATAAAAAAATTATAAAAA
>JAUWRB010000183.1 GCA_030610785.1 Promethearchaeota archaeon
AACTCTATAAGGCAAAATATAACGCAAAAAAAGAAAAATATGAGAAAATCGGAATACCTTCGGTTATTGCTGAGAAAATGAGACATTACGATTCTAAAAGTCAATTCATAGATGCAGATAATATTAAAAATTATACCAGAAATTTATATGAATCAGAATTTACAATTAGAACCAATTGTATAGTTGGTAAGGAAACAAAAGTTTTTGCAAAATTTATAACTATCCCTGGAGGTATTTGCAAAATCGTTCCAAAATAAGTAATTCTCTCCTGTAACAAGAATTTAATAACACATTACAAATCATAAAAGTATTTAAGAGAAATTTTAAAAAAAAACACGGAAATCTTCAAAATTAGTTATAATTGGAGGCATTATACACCCATCAATATCAAGAATTAATTATTTTTTTTATGGATACTAGTAAAAAACCAGAATACGGAACCCCTTTTGTGATAGTGACATTTGATAAACGCTCTTAATTTAAAATTAAAAATATTATAAATCAAATCACTTTATTCGTTTTTCATAATTTCTTTATATATATCTTCCCAATTTTTAACTCTTTTAATATTACCTAACAATATTATATTATGATTCCAAGGTTGATCCAATAATATATGCGTTTTATCAGGATATTTATCCATGAGTTGTGCTAATTTGGGACTATCATCAATATGAATATTATAATCTAGATCTAATTTTTCTTTATCGCTATTAACAATTACTAAATGTCTATAATTAATTCCTTGTCTAAGATTCATAGATTCTAATTTTTTCATTAAAGCCTTTCGTTGTTTTTCTGTTCTATTTGTTATAATATCAACTATATAATTCTGATTAAATCTTAATAAAAAACAATCAACATCCTCAGAAATTATTGGGACATCTTGAAGATTAATTTTATCAAATATCGCTTTGCCTTCTTCTAATGTTAGCCCCCAAGCATCGAAGAAGTCCCAATCGGTTACATCATCTTTTGTCTTTTTAGCATTTTTTCCTTCATTATAAATTTCACAATAACTAACCATAATATCGATTAAAGTACTATCAACATCCACAGCAATTTTTTTACTACATCCATTGTCCGATTCCTCATCATTAAAAGAATTCTTTAAGGTAGAAAGATGTTTATAGTGAAAATAACAAAAATAGGACACTAGTAAAATACAAGCGATTAAAACAGAAATCATCAAACAAATTTCAATACATAAATAATTCTCCTTTTTGAAAATCATATATAAAAATATTCCAATAATCAAGTATAACAATGCATGAAATATCCAAATTTCTTTAAACATAAATCTAAAATTCTTAAGAGGAACCCATTTTCGAGGAATTATCTCATATGGTTTAAACTGTAAATCAACACGAGATATTAAGTACATATTTCTAACAAACCATAAATTAGCACTTAATGTCATAGTGATTGCTAGTGTTGAAAATATTGTAATTAAAACAATAATAATATAATTTGGTGCTCCGAACTCAAATAAGAGTGACAAAACGCCTATAAAAAGAGAATAAGAGAGAAATATTTTCCAAGAACTTTCCTCTGCACTTCTAATATTATTCCAGAATTGATTATACATTTGCATTTTAAATTGAGTATTATGATCAGACATAACAATTTCCACCTTAATAATACCTAGTATTCTCTAAAGGCATATAAAACTTTATTTTTTTCTTACAAACTGGTTCAAACTTACATATACCACTTTGAGATTGACAGATCATATTATAAGTGCAATTCATTCTACCATTGAGGAAAAAAATGTTATCAATAACATCTCCAGTGATACCCACTTTATTCGCAATTATCTTTAAACATTTTAAAGTTGCTTTTCGTAGTGCAAGCGATTCTTCTTTTGAGATGAATCTTCTATTTTCAATTTTTTTTTTTAAACTATTTTCTATATCTATTAGACCAATTCTAAGTGTCTGGACCATTAATTGATAGTCAATAGCAGGAAAAATTTCACCCTTAAAATCAATGATTTCTCGCCCTTGAAGGAAAATCGCATTTACCATAGTCAATTTACAAAGCGGATCATTAAACGCTCTAAATCCATTTGAAAATGTGATAAATCTCTTTAAAGAGCTATTAGTAGAGAGAATAACATTATAAAAATTTCCATCGTATTTTTCCATTAAAATTTTGCCTAAATTTCTCCAATTTTTTAACCGCTCTTTCATACAAGGAATTATATTCTTTCCTTGATCTGTCTTAAAAATATTTTTCATCTCTTTTAAATTTATATTCATTAAATATTTTGCATCTAATATTGGATATTTATTTTGCTCTATACAAACTTTCAAACAGCGCCACATGTAGTATGCTCCTTTACAAAGAATTCCTCCCTTCTCACTTTCAGCATGGACAACTTCCGAATTTTTGTAGTGCCAATATTTAAAATTTATAGAATTTCCAACTGCAAAATATTGAGAATTTACTATAGGCCCTAAAGAAGGATTTAGCCAATAATTATCATCAATCCAATTATAAGGTTCATTTAAAAAATGATTTACTTCATTTTTAAAAAATTCAATAAACTTTTTTAAAGTCTCCCAATTAATTTTTACATATCTATTATAATCAAATGTAATAATTTCTTCTAATTCCATAATTATTCTTAAAACATTATATCTTAAATTAATTAAGCTTATTTAATATTTAATTTTAGAGAGTGAAGGAATTTTTTAACAAAATGAAATAAAAGTGTTAAAAAAAGTAATAATTAAAATAAAATAAAAAAAATAACTTTTAAATCTCTCTGACTGAGGATTGTAATTGAACTTACCGCGTAGGTACTGCCAAGATCATGAGCCACGCCGATTTTATCTTCTTAAAAAAAAAATTAATTTTAATGCTCCACCAAGGTTATATGCTAAGACAACTTTTGCCTCAAGTATTAAAGAATTATATCCAATCAGAAGGGTTCTTAAAAGAAATAGATCGAGAGGGTTTTAAATTAGAAAGAGAACAGAATTCAAATCCAGGAGTATCGGTCTTTATATTAATTTAAATAAATGATTTAAAGAGTTGAAAAATATGGGGAAAAAAAAATAAACTTTAACATTGTTCGAAGAATACAATCTCACGCAGATAAATCAGGCAAAAATCAAGGATTTAAAGCCAGAACTCAAAGTGCTGCTGCTAAGAATGAAAATAAAAAATAATATTTACAATCTATGATTCTATTTAACTGGTTCTAACTTTTTAAATAATTTTTCTCTGTTTTTAAAAAGTTTAATGATTTCTCTTGAGAAACCCTTCTCAAGTTCCTTATTTTTAAGGCCTTTTTCTTTCCTCTGTTCATAGAAAAGCCATTGTCCATATAGCCAGAGATAAACATCAATATCCTTGTAGGATTCTAAACCCAATGAGCCCTTCAATTCATCAATGTCTTTTTTGTATTTTGCATAATCACCATGATATGAAACTTGTTTCGCATTCTTTAAGTAACTCAAGGCTTTTACCGCATATCTGTCAAAAATGGGAAAATCTCCAGGTCTGCTGAAATGACAGTACTTGCTGGCAAAGACGAATCCTATTCTTTTCTTATAATTAGGAAGTTTCTTATTGGCAATGCCTTTTATGTGTGATGTTAGATCTAATCGTGTTTCAAATTTCTCATCCAAGTTTAATCCTTTTAAGAATTCTGCAATTCTTTCTTTATCCATTCTTAAATTACAGTTATATAATTTATCTATGAGCTCTACCTTGTAGGCTATAATGTTTTTCTCATCATTTTTGGAATATTTTTCAAACTCGTTCTTTAAAACCTCATCAATCTTGTCCCAAGTGAGAAATTCACTTCTTAAATTTCGTGCCGCCGCAATATTCACTCTTGTCAATTTCATGGTTTAATAATTCAAAATTTTATGTTTTATTAATTTTAGAAAATCAAAATTGTACTTAAATTTTAATTATTGATGTATTGTCTTAAAAAAGATAGATTTTAAAAATTTTTATTGCTAATTAAATAATTAATATTAATAATTAATACGATTTAAGATGAAAAAAATCAAAGAGAACGCTCTTGTTGTTTTTAGTGGTGGCCAAGACTCAACCACATGTCTTATATGGGCTTTAAAGAAGTTCGAAAGCGTTTCTGCTATTACCTTTAATTACAAACAAAGGCATCAAATTGAGATTGAATGTGCTAAAAAAATCATTGATTTTTTAAGTTCAAAAAAAAAAGTACAAATTAATTGGCTAAAAGAGAGCATACATATCGATCATGTAATTGTGGACATTTCATTCCTCTCTAATTTATTACATTCTGCCATGATTCAAGATTTAGATATGAAATATAACGATGAAACGGGCCTCCCAACTACATTTGTACCTGGAAGAAACATTTTATTCTTAACAATTGCGGCGGCTCTCGCGTATCAAAAAAAAATAAAGCATTTAGTTGCGGGCGTGTGCCAGACAGACTATTCAGGCTATCCAGATTGTAGAGACGCAACCATTAAATCGCTACAAGCAACTTTAAAATTAGGATTAGAGTACGATTTAATAATTCATACGCCATTAATGTGGAAAGATAAAGCTGAAACGATAAAGTTGATGCAAAAATTGGGCGGACTCGAGTTATATAAATACACGCATACTTGCTATAAAGGAGAGCGCCCTGCTTGCGGAGAATGTTTCGCTTGTGAGTTGCGTTTGAACGGTTTTAAAAAGGCAAGATTAACAGATCCTTTAGAATATAAACATCGCTAAATACTCAAGTTATTCCTCGTAAGAAGCCATGGAGCTCTTACTTTCACCAACTTTTACGACAATTTTTTTCTCTTTATAAATTTCTTTTAATTTACCGTGAATGTATCTTGCTAAAAGCTCGCTTGTTGTAGCCGGCAACGGTAGAAAACAAACATCAGAGCGAGGAAAAACATATCTTTTAGTTGGAGTGATAACTTCTACGAAACCTTGTTCTTCTTTTATTATTATATCTTTTGATTCAGTGGGTATTAATACGTAGTGGTCCAAGGGCTCAATAATTGATTTTAGCTTCTTATTAAGCTCCATAAAGTCAACAACAAAATAATTGTCGTCTAAATTATCACTAACCTCAACAGAGACGTAATAATTATGCCCATGGAGCCTTGAACATTTAAAGTGTTCCTTTAGAAAATGACACGCGCTAAACTTCACTTTTGACTCGTTTACAATAACTTTATATCCCATGAATAGACAAGTCCTTGATTTATTTTTATTATAATTATTACCAATTTTATCTATTATAATAGAAATTAATTAATTCCACTATTTTTTTACTTCTAAAATAATTAAGCTGTGGAACTATTTTAACGCTATTATTTAATATTTAATAATCAATAATCCTATTAAATTTAAATAACTCAAAGAAGCTTGAGATATTTATGTGCTTGAATAGATAAGGTTAAATTTTCTGGGGGCAGAAATTCCGCAGCCGTGTAGAAAATTTTGTTTAAATGCGTTGTAGAAATGGAATACTCGTCCATTAATTCTTTGCTTTTGAGAGTTACTGGTTGAATGGCCAAACCTACTACTTGACCATCGTAACATGCGATCTTAGAAAGTTTTTTACTTATCCATCGAACATTTTGGAGCTGCGTTTGTGAAGTTACAACCAGTTTCGCAAATGTTTCTATGTCAAATTTTACCATATTCCTTATAAAGTCCAATTCAGTAAGTACTAAGTTTTTCCAACGATCTGGAGGTGCTACTTTGGAACTTGTATCTTTAATGTCGCAACAGCAATACTGAAAATGTTTTGCGAGTTCTTTCATTTGACTTTCAATAGGAATTATTGTTCCGTTTGTTTCTAAATATAAAGGATATTTAACTCTTGCTTTTTTTAACGCTTTTGATAAATCTAAAGCAAAATCCAATTGGTATAAGGGTTCTCCACCAGTAAAGCTTATAGAATGAAGGTCAGGAGTAATTAATCTTTTTATAATTTCGATTATATCTGCAATTTTAACTGGATTTTCAGAATTTAATAATTTTTGCGACCCGGGACTTTCTTCGTATTCGAATTTCCGTGCCTTTAATTTTTGAGCTCGCTGGGAATCACACCAAAAACACCCTGTTAAACCAAGAGCGCCTTCTGCTAAATTACAACCCGAAAATCGAACGAAAATCTGACGCTTGCCAAAACAACTCCCTCGCACCGTGCCACCTTCTCCTTGAATCGATGAGAACACTTCTGAGAGGTAGCCTTCTGAATCTTTTTCAAACATGATATAAAAAAGACCTTGATATTTATGATTAGAAAATATTTAAATTTTTTTCTCCTTTTTCTATCAAGTCTATTATTTTATTTCGAAACTATAGATTTATTTATTCAATGAAAAAATATATTCTTTTACATTTCCTTTTCCTTTAGAAGTTTTTTGCTTCCTATGAAAATAATCAATCTCTTCTATTTTAATTTCTTTAAAATATTTTTCAAAAATAAATAAAAGAGTTTGGATAGGTACTATTCCCTTATTTGAGTAAGAAAAAATTATATTATCTGTATTTTTAGCGCATTTTTTTATTAATTCATTGAAAGCTTCAACTGCTTTAGATTTATAACAGAAAGAAGAGAAGAATCTACTTTTAGGGTATCTATACATGCAATCCTTTAATTCTCCTGAATATTTTGCAAACATTTCTAATATATGATAAAGCGTGTTATATTGACGGTGATTGTAAGGGGGATCAATATAAATGGTATCAACACGATTGATATTGTCTAACAAATCAAATGCATCAAGATTATAAACTTTAGAATGAAATTTATTTTGTTTATTTCTAAATCGGCTCACTTCTTGCAGGAAAGCCTCAATGACTTGTTTGTTTTTCCGAGTCTTTGCTTTTTTTGTATCTTGTTTTAAGAACCCATCGAAGTGTCCTGCTGTCGTTCCAATTCGGTCCATGATGTTAAAAACACATGAATAATAACATGCCTTTAAAAGATCATCATCAAGCTGTTCAATAGAAAATTTTAAAGCGTCAAAATCTCGGCATTGTTTCTCAGTAAAGTATGTGCCTGAATAGTTCCTCTCGAAAAAATTATAGTCCTTGCTGTAAGAGATTTCAATCGGGTCGAGACTTGATTTTGAACTTTCTACGATTGCCTTTCCTATTAGAAATGAATATTCCAT
>JAUWRB010000025.1 GCA_030610785.1 Promethearchaeota archaeon
AAAAATTGGATAAAGTAAATCATATTAATACAAATTGGAAAGAAAACATTATTTTAACAAATGGCGGGTCTCAAGCGATCACTCTTACATTTGCATCAATATTCAATCCAGGTGATGAAATAATCATTTCCTCTCCAAATTTCGTATCCTATTTCTATTGTGCTGGTTTTTTTGATGTTAAAGTAATTGAAATTAAGCGAAAAAGAAATTTTGCCCCTGATATTGAAAAAATGAGGGAAGCAATCACGGAAAAAACGAAAGCAATTCTCATTAATTCGCCGAACAACCCCACGGGTCATGTGTTAAGTAAAGAAGAATTAAAAGGAATAGTTGACATTGTAAACGAAAACGATTTGTACCTCATTAGTGATGAGGTCTACGAAAATTATATTTACGATGGTTTGAAACATGTGAGTCCCGCATCTTTAGATGATTTATTTGATAGAACAATCACGTTAAACGCGATGAGCAAATTATTTAGTGCTACTGGATTTAGACTCGGTTATGCAGTAGCGAGAAAAGAAATAATCGATTTAATGGAAAATTATCACCAGTATACCGTTGCCGGTACTAATCACGCTGCTCAATATGGTTTTATGGAAGCTTTAAAAATGGATTCTAGCTTTTTTGACGAGATTTTAAGAGAATTTAATCGCAGGAGAATTTTTACATGTAAGAGGTTAAATGAGATAGGATTTAACGTGGATAAACCTCTTGGTGCCTTCTACATCATGCCCTCAGTAAAAGAATTTAACATGACGGGTTCAGAATTCTCTGCGAAAATCATGAAAGAAAAAGGAGTAGCGGTCATTCCAGGAGATATTTTTGGTTCTTTTTCGAATGAACTGATACGTATATCATATGCGACTGAATTAAAGAAACTTGAAGGGGCAATGGATAGAATTGAAATATTTATCCACGAGTTGTGAATTCGTTTACAGTCTGTTTTGAGGCAGACGGATGGGATGGTATACGAATCAATACCTTCAGCGCAACCATATAGGCTGTCTGAAATTTTTATTTTTGTTTTTGAAAATTTCTTTTTTGATTTTAGATGTCAAGCTATAGCAGGAGTCGGGAGAGAAGGTGTCTGAGACTGAATTAAAGGCGGGGATAGCGCTATATTGCGGGCAGCGTTTAGGTCTGCGTCCAAGCGGAACTTTTCTTTCTTAAGCCCGTCATGGATCGGGTGCGAACAAGTGAAATCCTTGAATATGAAAATATTGATACAAATGAATATCACCACTCAGATTTTGAAATCAATTGCGATGAAAATGGTTTTAAATCTAATTCCTTCAATTTTTATAAGACATTCAACAACAAACAAGAAGCCTACGACTATATAGAGAACTTCTTAAGACAATTTAAAAATCTTAGAGCATTATACAGCCATATTTTTAACCAATTCGGATTTATTAACCCTAAAGGAGATTATAGATTTAACGCTTATTTCATGCTTAAGGACGAATTAGAAGATGATTGCAATACCTTTGAGAAATTTAACGAGAGATATAATTTTTAATAATTAATTTTTTTTTTTTTAAGAACAAAAAAACGAAAGAGGAAATAAAAATGGTTCAAGTAAACATGAAATTAATTCATAGTTGTATTAAAGAGGAATGAGAACACAAGACCAAGAAAAACACTTGTAGAATAAGGAGAACTGGATGTCCTTATTTTGGACCAACTTATGAAGTATTAGATTAATTTTTTTTTCGTTATAGTCCACGAAAGTACATGAAAGTACATCCAGGAAAAATTAATTTCTAAAAAAAAAAAAAATTAAATATAATCTACTTCGAAACGCGTCTTCGGGAGGACTTCCGCACCCTTGCTCGTAACTAGGGTCGGTGACTCTAACCGTAAACCTCCAAGTCCAGGACGATTGAACACGACTGCGGCAATTTCAACCATGTTCTCTTCAAACACCAGTTGTCCCCATTCTTTTCCCGGTAAAACTAAGGGCCACGACTCATTTCCTATACATCCAATTCCATGTCCTATACCGAAAAAGAGGTCATTGCCAAATCCTGCCTTATCTGCCACTTTATGAACTTCTTGATAGCACTCATCAAATGTAACGCCTGGTTTCATGTTATCTATAAGCGTGTAGCTTAATTGCTCGAAAACATCGTTAAAAGCCTTTAATTCTGGGGGGCATTTTCCAAGAACATAATTATGGCTTAAGTCACCGAGATAACAACCACTTTCACTATGTAAATCTACTAATAGGGATTCGCCTTCTTTAACCTCCTTGTTAGTTGCTGGCGTGCATCCATTAAATGTCCAACTTGCTCTATAGCCCGAACCGATCTCTTCATTTCCGGTAAATGTCCACTCGTAATTACTTCCAGCTTTTCTCATCGCTAGCGTTCCAATTCCAGCTATTTCATTTTCCGTGAAGACTTTTTCGAGTGCTCGTTCCTTTAATGTTTTTTTCACGACAGCTTGACCTACATCCGTGATCTCACTCGCCTTGCGTAACATCGCAATTTCTTCCGGTTCCTTAATAAACTGTATTCTCTCTGTTTTTTCGTTAAAGTCCACGAATGTACATCCAGGAAAAGCTTTCTTCAAGAGTTCTGCTTCTGTATACTGGAGCGTTGCCCCTGTGATGCATATATCTAGACCGAGTTCGACTCCAATTCTAGGTGGAGAACCTTTTGGTTTGTATGCCCCTGCCTTTTTGGCCGCTGCTTTTATCTTCTTTTCCCAATAAAAACCTTTCATTGGGCCCCAAGGTTGAACTTCAAGTTTAGCTTGACTTTCGTATTTAACTCGTTCCACGTCAAGAAGTACCGTGAAAAGTATGGGTTCTCCTTCGCCTTCTTTTGGTAAAAAAATCGCACTTTTCCACGGGACGAATGCCCCTGTTAGATAAGTTATGGATTTTAATCGAGTTAGAACGCAAAAATCTAGGTTGAGTTCTTCCATGGCGGCCTGATATTTTTTCGCGTGCCCTTTCCAATCGATTTTAATTTCACTCATTTTTAAAACATCTCTTTATATTTTATTGAATTTAATTTAAATTTATCTAAAGTTTAATATAAATTTTTATCATAAATCATTTAAGGAAAAACTTCCATAGAAAATTTAAAATTTTTAATAAAAGATTTTTTTAATCGCAATCAATTGATAATTTGAAAAAAAGTTGGTTTAAAAAAAGATTGGGTTAAATATTATTTCTATTCATTAATTCTATAATATTAACATGTTTGTAGATATAAAAAGTCAGAAAATAGAAGTTAAAAATAATCAATTATACCTCGGAAATATGCGAATAGATAAAATGACTCAAATAAAGGATTTAGGTGATTTGAGAGATTTGAAAAGCCTTATACTTTTTAAAAACAATATTTCTATCATTTATGGTCTTAAAAAGCTGGTGAAGCTGGAAAAACTTAATTTATACGGAAATAAAATAACAGAAATTACTGGTTTGGATTCTTTAAGGAACCTAAAGGTATTATATCTTTCGCAAAATGAAATAAAAGAGATTAGAGGACTTGAAAATTTAAAAAAATTAGAAAAATTATCTTTAGAGGATAATAAAATTAAAATTATCCAAGGATTGACTAATTTGATTAATCTTAAAGAGTTAAATCTACATGGTAATTTTATATCTGCCATTAAAGGTCTTCAATCTCTTAATAATTTAGGGAAGCTTAGGATCGGTGATAATCCGATTGCAAATAAAAAACTAAAGAAATTAGGAGGTCTTAATGAGATTGGTTATGCGAGAGATCCTCAAAAATTTGTTAAATTTTGCCAGAAAAAAAAAGATTGAATTTAAGCTGAAACTTTCCTTGAATCTATCTAGTTTTTTCTGTTTCTCGATTATTTATGGATATGATAAAATGTTCAATTTCTAACAATATATGATGGGAAAATTTGTGATGAATCAAGAGGGCGAGGAATGGTTTTTGGGACTTCTATAGCCATAAGTTTTATAGAAACTATGGGCTTATTACTTTAAAATGTTTTCATGTTTTTACTCTATTGAATCCAAATATTTTTTTAAGTATGAAAGAATTTCTCGATATAAACTTCCGATCTTGAATTTAGAAACTTCGAAATTTGCTTCTTGGAAGTTATAAATGCAGAAAGGGCATAATGTTAATAACATGGAGCTTCCCGAATCTTTTGCTTCCTTGACTCTTTCGGTACCAATTTGAATGGCTAATTCTGGATTTAATATTCGCATTCCACCATCCGCACCGCAACATAGCCCCTCCTTTCCTGAATGAGGAAATTCATTGATTTTATATTTTAATGCTGTTAAAATGTTTCTCGGTGCTTTAGTAATGCCGAATGGTCGAGTAAGGTGACATGAATCATGAAAAGAAATAGTTTTATTAATCTCTTTGTCATCCTTCACGGGTAATGTCCCCTCACATTGGAATTCTCTCACTTTTTGGTCAATGATTTCAATAATGTGCTTAAATTTATCGGAATCGGGATATTGCTTCTTGAAAAAGATGTAACAACCCGCACAAGCGCAAATAATTGTATTAAATTCTTCAAATTGAAGCAAGTTTTTTTCAATCGCGACTTTAGCAGACTCATGATCCCCGGTGTTAAAAATAAAATATCCGCAACAATGTTCATCTTTCAATATGGAAAAATCCACTCCAAGTAAGTCCAAGATCCTTAACACATCATCTCGCATTTTTTGTAAACGATAACTTAACATGCATCCAAAATGTAAGAGAACTTTTGATCTGGACGAACTTTGACTAGATCCAACGATTCTTTTCCTAAGTATTTCACTTGGGACTCCTTTAAGCCGAGATTTTTTATTGCCAAAAGGATTTCCTTCATTTAAAATGTTCTTAGTTAGTATTGCTTGTTTTTGACTTTGAAATCCGACCTTCTTATAAATTTCATGACGTGCCCAATCATATAATTCTATTAATGGAATCTCTTGTGGACAAGCCTCTTGGCATCCTTCGCATTTATTGCAATAAAAAATGGCATGCTCCTGTTTTTTGGTCAGGTTCTCATCCTTGAGAAGAAGTTCAATTATATCAAGCTTCTCAATAGGGCTATATTTTTCCGTTGTTAAAAAAATGGAACAAGCTTTTTCACAAGCACGACATTTGATGCATTCATATTGAAATTTATTCATTTTATTCATTTATGAAAATTATTATGAATTATTCAATATATTGATCATAGTTAAGTTCAAATTCAAAAAAATATTCAAGAAACTTTTTCATCCAAGCAGGTAAAGAGACATCTTTAGAAGTATTATGAGAAGGCAAGTAAGGTTTAATATCTATTATCGGCGTTCCATCAATAGCATCTAACCCCTTTACTTTTAGTATATCTTCCTTTTTCTTTACTAACTTAACGGTTGCGAGACATACGGGATTTGGTCTACAAGTGATCGGGTTGCGAATATACCTTTTTGAGGGTATTTTTGAAGACATGCGGGGGTGGACTTATTTAAGCTTTCTCGCTCTCGCTTTTGCTAGATGAGTCCAAAACAAATGATCATGTGAGAAAAGCCTTCTATTCCCTCCAAACAATCCTCAAATTTTTTATGAAGTACAATCTCAGATATAAAATCAGTAACTCTTTTCCTTAACAATTTTTTATCCCAGTTATATAAAGGATATTCCAAAAATTCTAAAAAATTCTTAATCATTTGATTAGAATGAAAATTTCGAATTAATTTTTAATGAATAAAGCAAGAATTTAATTCATCTATATAAATCGGTTTTAGATTCTGATATATTCCTCGATTCTGTTATTTGTTTTGCCATATTTTTATATTTTTCAATTATTTCTTGTGGTAAAGTAGATTTAATCTTTAACAAAGCAAATTCGAAATGCTTCTTTTCGATTTTCTCCAATTTTTCCATCTTTTCTCTTATTGCTTGCATGCCTGCTTCACGACACACGTTCTCTAAATCCGCTCCACTATAACCCTCGGTATTTCGAGCAATATTTTTTAACGACACATCATCGGCTAAAGGCATTTTTATAGAGTGAACTTTTAATATTTTTAATCTTGCTTCGGGATCTGGTGCTTCTACGAATAATAGGCGATCAAACCTTCCAGGTCTTAAAAACGCAGGATCAACAATGTCCGGGCGATTTGTACTCGCCACGACCACGATTCCTTTTCTATTTTCCACACCATCCATTTCAACTAATATTTGATTTACAATAGAGTCATATATATGAGACCCTTGAAAACCTCCTCTCCCGGAAGAAATAGCGTCAATTTCGTCAAAATAAATAATTGATGGAGCTGCTTGTCGGGCTTTTCTAAAAATTTCTCTAACCGATCTTTCGCTTTCGCCGACCCATTTGGAAAAGATTTCGGGTCCTTTTACTGCAATGAAATTAGATTCGCTTTCGGTAGCTACAGCTTTAGCTAAAAGTGTTTTTCCGCAACCAGGAGGTCCAAAAAGTAATATCCCATTTAATGGGCGAATTCCCGCTTTCTCAAACAATTTCGGATATTTTAATGGCCATTCTACAGCTTCTTTTAATTCGCCTTTAATTTCTTCTAAGCCTCCTATATCTTCCCAAGGAACATTAGGAATTTCAATCATGATTTCTCGCATCGCACTTGGTTCAATCATGTTTACTGCTTGGTTAAAATCATCGTTTTTAATTTTTAATTCTTGAATAATATCACTTGGAATTGGTTCGTCTAAATTTATTTTCGGTAGAATTCTTCTTAAAGAAAACATGGCTGCTTCCCTACATACGGCCATGATGTCTGCTCCAACAAATCCATGAGTAATTCTTGCGTAATTATCAAGATTCACATCCTCCTCGAGTGGCATCCCCCTAGTATGAATTTGAAAGATTTCCTTTCTTCCATTTACATTAGGTACTCCAAATTCTATCTCGCGGTCAAATCGTCCCGGTCTTCTCAATGCTTCGTCAAGAGAATTGATTCTATTAGTGGCACCTACGCAAATTACTTCACCTCTTCCTCGTAACCCATCTAATAGAGAAAGCAATTGTGAAACAACTCTTCTTTCGACTTCTCCCGAGACCTCTTCTCTCTTGGGGGCGATTGAATCAATTTCATCAATAAAAATGATAGAGGGTGCGTTTTCTTCCGCTTGGCTGAAAATTTCGCGAAGCCTTCCTTCACTTGCTCCATAGAATTTACTCATGATTTCCGGTCCATTTATAGTGATAAAATTTGCGTTTGATTCCTGAGATACTGCTTTTGCCATTAACGTTTTTCCTGTTCCAGAAGGGCCATAGAATAACACTCCTTTCGGGGGGTCTATATTTAAACGATGAAAAAGTTCCGGGTGCTTTATTGGTAGTTCAACCATCTCTCTAATTCTCTGAATCTCGTCGGTTAAACCACCTACATCGTCGTAAGTCACGACTCCACCAGAAATATTTAATACCGCAACTCTTTTATTAATTTTTATCCTAGTATCTCGCGTGATTTTCACAATTTTTCTGGTAGGACTCGTATTTTCAACAATTAATCTCAATATTCCTAGTGTTGGTTTTTTCGTGCCTCCTCCTTTAAAGAATGGTAGCATTTTCATGAGATCGTTCATTGGATTATCCGGATCATCTTTATGGACAAATGATCCTAAAATATCTACAATATCTCCAACAACAACTGGTTTATCAATTAATTTTCCTTTTATTGCTTCTGCTTGTCTTTTTAAATCTATATTAGGTCTGGTTGGTGTTAAAACGATTTCTATAGCACGATATATCTGTGCTATTTTTATGGAAACATATTCTCCAATCGTAGCACCTGCGTTTAATCTTTGTAAGCCGTCTAATCTTATAATCTTCTTTCCTTTGTCACCAATACTATTCACGACAATACCAGTAGTCATTTTTTTCCCCCCTCGTATTTCAATTATATCGCCCGTGTGTAATCCTAATTCATTCATTATGTCTTGGTCAACATAACATAAAGAACGGCCGCTTCGACTTTTTTCTAACCTTTCGATCCTTAATTTAGCCGATTTTTTTTCTGGTTTTTCAATCGTCATATTCGATAAAAAATATTATATAGTTTAATTTAATAAAAATAATGCGTGTTCTTATTTTTTTGCTTTATTTTTTATAATATTATGTGAAACGAATTCTCATCAGATTTTTATTTTTAAACGTTTTTCTAAATAAATTTTGAAAGATTTTGAAATTTCTGATTCTTTTAGCGATTTATTTAAATTCTCTTTCACGAAAAATTTTCTTGTTTTAAGAATATCTTTTTTTAACGAAATAAAATTGGAATTTTTTAAAAGAATTCCTACGATATTTCTTGAAATCCTATCCAATTTCTCGTGATATATAGTTAATTGATTATTTGAATATTTTTTTTTGACAATGAAATGACCCAAGTCTTTCAAATCGCGTTCGATGAAATTCATTAATTCTTTCGCTTTTTCTTCAATATTTATTATTTGCGAGAGATCGTATTTAGCATCAGGAAAGTCCCAATTATATTTTTCAAAGACATCAAATTTTTTGTTAATTTTTTTTATAACATCGTTTGGAATTGTCTTTCCTCGTTCTTCATTCCATTTTAAACATGTTTCAATCGGAGTAGCAATATGAATCATGTAAAGTTTAACACCGCAATCATCGGCAATTTCCTTTAGATCATGCCTCATGCTAGTATAATAATTCAGATCATCGCTAATTACAATATAACCCTCTTCTAAAGCTTTTTCTACGGCTTTTAAATTATGTTCTCTAACTAATTTCTCTTTTTTGTAATCAAATATATCTGATGATATGGATTCCCTAATCTTATCGGGATCTATAATTTTTACTTTAAAAGGTTTTTGTTTCTTTTCAATCACATTTGCCAGAACTTGGGCAAACCGAGATTTGCCAGAACTGGGTAATCCAATTAAAGCAATCAAGAAATTTTGTCTAATCACTAATTTATTCAACTATTATTGAAATTTTTTATTAATTCAACCTTCTTCTTTCTTGAAAATGATTTTATTTCCAATTCTCGTTTCATGGCTTCTTGTCTTTCCGTAAAAGTCTGAAAGTATTTTAATTTAATTGATTTTCTACCTCGACAATATTTTGCTCCAACGCCATTTTTATGTTCTTTTAATCTCCTATGAAGGTCATTCGTGTAACCCGTATAATAACTCTTTTTATCGATTTTTGTTGTTATCTCAAGAATATAAACATAATAAAAAGACATGATAATATCCTCAAATTAAACAATTGTATTTTCTTTATTTATCTTTTTAGTTATTTTTCCAATGGTTTTTTTATCTAAAAAGAATAAAATTAATTATAACATTAGAATATTACAATCTCTTAATTAATTAAATAAAAAAAAATATATATATAATATAAAAATAATTTTTTTTTTAAAAAAAGTGAGTTAATATTCCCAAAGGCATTATTTTAATTAAATGGGATGAAATTATAGGTGGAGTAATTTATTTAAAATATCCTGAGGGTATTGAAATTCCTGAAAATATTATTCAACAAATTCAAATTTCCCATAATTTTGTCGAATCTTACATTATAACAGAAGAAAAGGATTGGAATTCCGTTTCGTTTTATAATTCTGAAAAAGAAATAGTAATTGTATTAGTTTTAGATAAATATGACGATGGTAAAGACTTTTTAATAGTTCTAGAAGATTTTAATAAGGAAATGGACAAAGATTTAAAAGAAGCGGAGTTAAAAATTCAATTAGAAAATAAATTTTATTTTAGTTTGACTGTTTTTAGGACGAGAGACGAGGTTATTTCCAAGTTAAGCAACCAAGTAGCAGATTTAAAAATGAAGTTGTATGATTTAGAAAAAAGATCCGAAAAAGCCATTAATTCGGAACATTTAAAAGTTAAATCTAAAATTTTATTCTTATTATCAATGAATGACGAGCTTAGTCTTAAGGACATTAAAAAAGTTGTTAAAACAAGTAAGCATTGGTTAGAAAATGTTATTGAAAGTCTTGTGAAAAATAATGTTATTAATTACAATAATAAAAACGATATGTATTTTCTAAATTTTTAAAAAATTTCTGGTTTTTTTTTAAATAAACATGTTCTTAAGAGGGCAATTCTATTTTTTAATTATATGTTCAATGATAAAAAAAAAATATGAGAACTTGAGAAGTAAAAATGGAGATTACAGAAGAAGAAATAAATGAAGTAATTAAAGTATTAAAGTCAAAAAACTTAACTCTATTGGCAGGTAATGTCGTAAAAAATTTTGAAAAGGAATTTGCGAAATATATTGGCGTTAAATACGCTATTGGAGTCAATTCTGGAACGGCTGCACTCCATATTTCAATCGCCGCATTAGATATCGGACCTGGAGATGAAGTAATAGTTCCTCCTTTCACATTTGTGGGTACGGCAAGTTCTATTTTACATAATAATGCCATACCAATATTTGCTGATATCGATAATAAGACTTATACAATTGATCCTAATTCCGTAAAAAAAAAAATTACTAGTAAAACTAAGGCTATAATTCCCGTACATTTAGCAGGTATAACCGCGGATTTAGACCCTCTTAAAGAAATTGCCGAAGAAAATGATTTAAAAATTATAGAGGACGCATGTCAAGCTCACGGTGCGAAATATAAAGGCAAAAAAGTTGGCTCATTAGGAGATCTGGGAACTTTTAGTTTCTACCCAAGTAAAAACATGACAACTGGAGAAGGAGGTATTATAACAACGAATAATGACGAAATCGCAGAACAATGTCGACTTCTAAGACATCATGGAGAATCATCTTGGTATATATATAATCGCTTGGGCTGGAATTATCGCATGACTGAAATTCAAGGTGCAATAGGAAAAGTTCAATTAAGAAAATTAGATGATTATGTGAAAATTAGAAATAAAAACGCTCAAATCCTAACTGATGCTGTAAATACTATTAAAGGGATATATCCTCCCCATGTTCCAACTTATTGTGAACCTGCATTTAATTATTGGATCGGTCGAATAAATCCTGAAACAATTAAACTGAATAAAGAACAATTAATGAAAAAATTACCTGCAAGTAAGGTTCTATATCCCAAACCACTATATGAAACTAAATTATTTCAGAAAAAAATCGCATATCCTAAAGGTTGTCCGTGGTCCTGTCCCTTTTATGGAAAGGAAATTGATTATAATCTAATTAAACTTCCCGTTGTAGAGAAAGTCACTAAAGAAATATTTGCCTTAGATATACATCCCCAAATTTCTAAAGAGGATTTAAGCCAATATGTTTATTTCATGAAAAATCTAATTAATTAATAGGTAGGTGAATTTCTGTTTTGAAAAGAATTATAATTAAAGTTTATGGACTTGTTCAAGGTGTATTTTTCCGCTATACAACTCGAAAAGTCGGTAGAAGATTGGGTATTACCGGCATTGTTAAAAATATGCCGGATGGTTCCGTCTATATTGAGGCAGAAGGGGCTGACGACAAATTAGATGAGTTATTAAAATTTTCAAGAAAAGGGCCTAAATATGCAAATGTAGAAAGAATCGAATTTGAATACAAAGAAGAAGCTGAAAATAGATTTAAAGGATTTCAATATGAGTTTTAAAAAAAAAAAGAATAAATTACAAATCATATTTGATAATGTTTATATTCCTTATTTTAAAAATTATTTAGAAATATCACTATATTACCATGTTTCATTAAGAGGGATTATATTATTTTTTTTATGGATTTATCAACTTTAAAACAAAAAAAATTCCTTCAAAATTTCCAAACTTTAAAACATGATAAGAATAAATTTCAATCTCCTCTAATTTTAAAAATGTATGGTGAATTGAATAAAATGCACTTAAAAAACGAAAATAGGTACATTTTATGTAATTTTATTGATCAAAATAGCGACCTCATGGAAATTAGCGAAGATATTTACGTGGAAAACAATGAAAAGAGCTTGAATCAACTATTTCTTTTTGCTTTTAATAAGGCTAAAAAATTTAAATTATTAAACGCTTTATACGAAGAATATATCACATCTATTAATGCTATAAACGAAAAAAAAGAATTCAACAACCATTTTATCTAAAGAAAGCAATTTAAAACCAAATTTATGAAATAATTGATTATTTGCTTTTTAATTTCCATTTAATAAGAAAAAAAACCAAAAAGAAAAAATTTTTAAACAAATGTTATATCTTTATAATCAGATTTAGTCAAGTCTTTACTAGCTACACCTAACTCGCGTACTTGTTTATTTAATTTAAATACAGCATCTCGAACAATTTCTTTATTTTTCGCTCCCGTGCATACTATACGTCCCGTGCTAAAAATTAAAAATACCGTTTTTGGATCTTGCATTCGGTAAATAAGACCCGGGAATACTTCTGGCTCGTACATGGCGTGTTCCATGACTACCGCAGCTAAATTTAAATCAATATTTATATGTAAATCACCACTCGCCACTATGTTCTGTATTGTGATTATTGGATTAGATATATTGATATCTGCCTTCCTAATATACTTTACTACTTTATCCACTACATTACCTGCTTCCGAAGCCTTGCGCAAGCCTGTTACGACCATTTTTCCTGTTGAGAAAATTAAGATTGTTGCTCTAGGCTTCTCAATTCGCATGACCAAGCCGGGAAACCTTTCAGGATTGTATTCAACTTCTGAGTATTTTCGAGCGATTTGATTAAGATCTATTTTTTTCTCAATCTCTGCTATAACTGTAGCGACTACATTCTCAATTTTATAATCTAAATCTGATTCGAAATCATATTCTTCATCTTCTATTTTATTATCTAGTAGATTTTTATTTTCTGACATGTTTAATCTAAAATGAATTATTGTGATTTTAATTTTTTAAAAATATCTTCAATTAATTTTATAATTTAAATAAAATTAATCGTTTTTTAAAAAATTAATCGTTTTTTAAAAACGATTAAGGTTTAAAACCTTAAATTTTACTAGTTTTATAAAAAAAAAAAAAATTCGATTTTAAAAAATATTTGAATAGATAATTAATTAGAAATATTTTTCAAAATACCTAATAATAATTCAATAAACGCCATTTCAACGTTATTGCCTGTTTTTGCTGATGTTAAAATTAATTTGGTTTTATTCTTTTCAGCAAATTCAATGCATTCTTTTTCAGAGACTGAAATTTTATCTTTCAAATCGATTTTATTTCCTATTAGAACTAATGGTTTATCAGAACCTCTCGCGTTTCGAAAGGATTCTAACCACTCGTTAAGCTTTTCAAAAGTCTTTTTATTTGTAGTATCAAAAATTAATAGGGCCCCGTTTGCCCCTTCTAAATATAATTTTCGAAGACTTTTAAAACTTTCTTGCCCTCCAAGATCCCAAATCTGCGCAGATACTTTTCCATACTCTTCCAATAAGAGATCTTTCTTGAGTAAATTAACTCCCAAGGTGCTTTTATAATTTTCTCTAAATTTATTCTCGACAAATCGATAGACCAATGAAGTCTTACCCACATTTGCTTCTCCGAGTAAACAGATCTTTATAATAAATTTCCTTTTCTCCATTATAATTCAAATAATTAAATCTTTTTTAAATAATTAATCTTATACTTATTATAAAAATCTTTTTTTTAATATTTAATCTTATACTCTAGAAAAAAATTTTTAAAAAAAATTTTTATTGGGTTTGAGAAAGGTGTTTAAATATTAAATAGCCATAGATAAGAGCTACGATAACTACGAGTAAGCCAACAATAAAAAACATCTTATTTAAAATTATCAAACTAAACGAAAAAATCGCAATTACAAGAAATATAATAAAGATATTATATCCTGATTTTGCCCAAAATTGTAATTGTTTTTCCATTCTGCGAATTTTTTCTTTATCGTTGTTTTTTAACTTATTATAACAACTTAAGCAATAATTTCCTAGTTTCCCTGCTAAGATAATGCAATTTAAACAATTTAATGTTAAACACTTGTCACATTGCTTAAAATCAGATTTTAAATACTCCTTTTTGCAAGAAGGACATTTTTTAAGATTTTGTTTAAAGACTTCCCTTTCATCAAATAAGGATATTATTCATCACTTACTACGCAATTAAATTAATTAATGGAATTAATTAGGTTATTAAAAGTACAATTCTTATTGACAAAAATGAAACCACTTGAAAAATTAAAAAAAATTAATCTTTTTGAAATACTATCATGAATTCGCAAAAATCCTTCCCCGTTTGTAAGCAACAATTCAATTCCTGGGCAAAACAATGAATATCACTCATATTTTCCACGATCCCTGCTAAAAACCCTGCTTCGAACGAACAAAAATTCACATCTGTTTTTATTCCTTTATTAATTAAATCTCTAATTGAAGAATGACCTTTAAGAGTTAATTGAACGATTTCATCTGAACTTGCGGTAATTTCAATATTTCCAATCTGATAATCAGAGATCACGCTTTTTAAAGCCTCAGGAATTTTTTTTATTTCTTTTACTTGTTTGACTTTTAAAATGGTTCCTAACTCGTGTCCTAAATAATAAAAAATCGCTTCCAATTGCTGCCCAAGGCTCAATAGAGCAGAAACTTTCATATCTCCAATCGATTTTCCTTCTTTAAGAGATTTTTTCATTTGCGCTAAAATTTTAGACAATAATTGTCGATCCATACACTTTTTCCTTTTTTTTTTTTATATTTTTTTTTTTATAAATTATATTTTTACGGAAGATATAAACGCAAAAAGTATCGCATCAATTATGTCTCCCTCTTGAATATTAATACTAAGTTTTTTTTCTGCAATGATTAATGTTGGCACTGATGTTATTCGATGTTCTAGCGTCAGCCTTCGATTCTGTTCGATATCAATCTTTTGGATATATAATTTTTTCCCAAACATTGATATATTTATTCTTTTTAACATTTCTTCCACTGGTTTACAAGGTGTACAATGAGATGACGAAAAAAATAAAATCTTCGGATATCCTTGATTGATATCTTTTTGCATGATTATTTAAATTTATTTATATTTATTATATAATTCCTTTATGATTGCTTGAAACGCTTTGAAGACACCAACACCAGTTTTAGCGGAAGTCAAGTAGTATCCAAGAAAACTTCGTTCTTTTATAAGTTTTTGAATGTTCTCGTTGTTTAAACTTTTATCGTCAACCAAATCAATTTTATTTCCAAATAATACAATTGGGATATCTCCACAATATTTTTTAATATCATCGTGCCAATTTGTAACATGCCTGAAACTATCTTCATTAATTTGAGAAAAAACTATGATTGCAGCTTTTGATCCCTTGTAAAATGTCGGTCGCATGAAGTATAATCCCATGCAAGAAATTTGCTTTAGTTAAATTCTTCTTGACCGGCTATATCCCAGAAGAAAAGTTTACAATTATTACCATCTATTTTTTCATCGTACTTTGAAAACTGAGCACCTAAGGTTTTTATATAATCTTTCTGAAAACTGCCTTGTGTATATTTTTTGATTAAGCTTGTCTTCCCAACGGCTCCATCGCCAATAATTTCACTCCAACTAAGCTTATCTTAGAAGATCTGTGATTTTGAAGACGAAGTCATTTAAATTCTCATTCAATTATACTCACCATATATCTTTTACTCCTTTTTTTATTTTTATTAAATACGAAACCTTCATTTTCATTCATTAAATTATATTGTAGATTTTATTTCTATTTTGTTTAGAAATATATTAAAAATTTGAATTATTAGATATTGTTTTTTTATATTTTTATTTATTATTAATACTTATATTAATTTTTATAATTAATGATAATAAAATGTTTTAAATCTTTATAGAAGAAAAAAAATGCATCAAGACATTAATACTATGATGTTTTGCCGTAATTGTAGAATGAATGTTTTTCCTTCCAGACCAAAATTCAATGTTATAACATTCGTAATTTGTGTGCTTATCATGTTTCCCATCATTGCTACTATTAATCTCGTATTTTTTTTTCCTTTTTTCGTTCTTTTTAATTTTATTTTTTTAATGTGGGGGTTCATGTTATTTAATCCTTACCTTATCTTTTATGGCTTAAAGAAAAAACAATATTGTCCGAGATGTTATCAAAAAGTTATAGAAAAGAACTTAGATTACCAACCTTTCGGAGAGAAGAAACCAGAAATCTTTACTTCTCTATCTCCTTCTAAAGCGCCAAACCATGATGTTAATCGATCAACTCTTGAAGAATAATATTATTTTAATGCCTGGCTCTCAAGAAAGGAGTAAGATATGATAAGGCTCTTCGAAAAAAATTTGAAATTAAAAGGTGATTAAGATAAAATGGATGATCTTAAAAGAATTGAGCAAATAATTAATGGCTATATAAAAAAAAAAATTCAGATTGCCATAGCAGAATCGTGTACAGGCGGTTATATCTCTCATATGATAACAAATATTTCAGGAGCATCTAAAGTTTTTGAAAGAGGTATAATAAGCTATAGTAATGATGCAAAGATTGATGTCTTAAAAGTGGATCCTGAATCTATTGAAGAAAAAGGTGCTGTATCAGAAATAGTGGCCAAACAAATGGCTATTAACATTAGAAAACTTTCTAATGTGGATATTGGGATTGGAATTACTGGAATAGCCGGACCAACGGGGAGCGCGCCAGGAAAACCAGTTGGTTTGGTTTTTATTAGCTTCTCTAACGAAAAAGAAACGATCGTTGAAAAATATATTTTTAAAAGTGATAGAATAAATTTCAAAAAAAAAGTCTTGGAAAAAATTCTGTTATATTTAGAAAAATATTAAAATAAACAAATGGATTAACGAGAAATCATTAATATGAAACATTATGAGTTTTTATATTTCTGATTAAACTTTATTTTATTATAAAACAAGTTGAAACTAAAATCTAAACATGACAGAAAAGAACTCAACTCTATTGTTTATAATTCCTGGATTTTTTTACATTGAAGATTTTCAAAAACTTTTGTATTATAACGACATTCCACTTGGTACCCTTCAGATTTCTTCTTTTTTAAAAGAAAGAGCCAATGTTATAACAAATATTATTGATTTAAGATTAGAAGGAGAAATGAATAATAAATTAAATGTAGAAACATCCATTAAAGAAGATTTTAAAAAAGATTTTATAAAAGTATTGGAAAGAGAAAATATTCAAGAATTTCAAAATATTGGAATTAATTGTTATACTAGCATGAATTTTTTTCAAACTAATATGATTGCTGATATTTTAAAGGAAGAATTTCCCGAAATTAATATAATTGTAGGAGGATATCATCCTACAGCCGTTCCAGAAGACTTTACTTATGAAGATTCACCATTTGATTTTGTTATTCGAGGAGAAGCAGAATTAGCTTTATTAGATTTATTTAATTCAAGTATTATCCAAAAATCAAATAGTAATCGTACAAAAATCCTTTTTTCTAAAATATTAATAGATATTAATTCTTTACCTTTTCCCGATTATGAATTGTATTTAAATAAATATCCTTATAAAGATAAGTTTAAATTTGAATTTTACATGTCTAGAGGCTGTCCTTACCAGTGTGCTTTTTGTGCGGATAATTACAAATTTAGAAGTTTTACATTTGAAAAATTTAAAGAACAATTTAAAGAATTAATCAAAATTGTTCAAGACTATAATAGTAAAAATTTAAAAATAGGTTTTGCAGATCAAACGTTCAATAAGGTCTCAATTAGCGAGAGAGTATTGGATTATATATTTGATAATAAATTGCAAGAAGATTTTACGTTTTCGTGCCAAAACAGGGTTGAAGTTATATCTGAAAACCCAAAAATAATTGATAAATTAAGAAAATGCCGAATGACTGTAGGATATGGTTTAGAAGCAGTTAATAAAAATTTATTAAAAGAAATGCATAAAACTGAAAATCCAATTAAATACATTGAAAATGTGAAAGAGATTATCAAAAAATATAAAAATGATAACGATTTTTATTGTAGATTAAATGTACTTGTTGGATTTCCTGGAGAAAATCAAGAGACCTTTAACGAAACGATAGATTTTATTAATAAACATGCTCTTCACAAAAACATTCAAATTAGTCCTACTCTTTTTTCTAATTATCCGAATGTCTTTGTATACAAAAACATGAAATATTATGAAAAAAAATATGGGACACAATTTATAAGAAACTGGTGGAAATTAGAATTAAACGCTTTTAAAAACGCAGTTCCGCAAAAACCTTCCAAAATCTATTCCCTCAAGGACATGATCCGCGATTATAAGGATAACTATATAAAAATTTTAAAAGTCTTTAAGCGTAATACATTTACCGAATTAGTTACATGGAAAAGATTCTTTAATAAATGGTATTCAGAATTGTAATAATCTTTACATCTTGCATATATGAAAACCACAAGTATTACAATTTCCTTTATTATCTACATTTAATTCTTTAATTCCGAAATCACTACCTCGTTTTATTACTATTTCCGAGCAGTTAGGACAAATTGTCTGATAATATTTTTTATTTGTAACATTACCTATATAAACGTATTTTAATCCCATATTTTTTGCAATTTGAGACGCATTTTCCAATAGTTTTAAAGATGTGGGCTTAAATTTTCCATGATCTATTGATTTATATTGAGGAAAAAATCGTGATATATGAAAAGGTGTATATTCTCCTAATTCCTCAACAATCCTCTGAGCAATTTTTTTAACGACTTTTTCACTTGAATTAAGTCCCTCAATTAATAATGTGGTAATCTCTAAATGAATTCCCAATTCTTTAGCGATTTTTGCATTTCGCCACACTTTCTCTACATCTGTTCCACAATATTTTTTTACCATATCCGAATCTCCTTTAATGTCAATATTTATAGCATTTAATCCGTTATTAATCAAATCTCTTAGTACCTCCTCGGTCATATATCCATTTGAAACATAAGTATTATAAAAACCTTTTTTTTTAGCTAATTTAAACACTTCTAAGGAATATTCAAATAATAATGTTGGTTCATTAAAAGAAATAGATGTACCATGGCAATTGTTTTCAATAGTAATATCAATTAATTGTTCGGGTGAAACGAAATCCTTATGACCCTTTATTACTTCTAAAATATGCCTTTCTGGATGAGATGTGTGATGGTTTTGGCACCAAAAGCAATCAAAATTGCATCCAAAGGTTCCAATCGTTAAAGCAATACTTCCAGGATAGAAATGATATAGAGGCTTTTTTTCAATAGGATTAATTGACAGTCCTGCAATACAGCCATAAACAATACTGTAAATAATTCCTTCATGATTTATTCTAGTCTGACAATATCCTACTTTATCTTTGGCTATTTTACACTTTCTTTCACAAGTGAAACATTGAGAAACCTTATCATTGATTCTTTTTTGGTATTTTGATTTTTTTATAAAATTTGGATTGATTAATTCCATTTTATATATAATTACTTTTTAATTTGATTAATACTATTATTACTCCATTAGCTTTATATTATCATGAAGATAATTTTCACACATTATATAAATTTTAAAAAGAATAACTCTGAAAAAAACTAAAAATCTCGTTAGATATATTGAAAAAATAAAAAAAATCTTAGATATTTATAAAAATATTGTTTCAACTGTTCCTTAATTTTTTATAAAAAGTTATAAAATTTTATAAAAATCAAAAAAATTGACACCCTCTTTCCTTTTAATTTCAATAAGGGACTATTTTTCTTATATAATATTTTTAATTTATAAATTGTTG
>JAUWRB010000178.1 GCA_030610785.1 Promethearchaeota archaeon
AACAGAGAGATCCTCTCAATGTAATATTATAAATAAATGCACTTTTATGGTTGAAAAAAAAATCTTTAATATTTTAAGAACATTTATAGAGAAAGGAATTAACGACGCACTCAAGCTCGCAAAAGATTCTGTAATTTATACAACAAATATGGCTAAAAAGTTTGATTGCCCCGATAAGAATTGTTTTAATAATATTATTAACTCGTTCAAGACCTTGGAAGAATTATTAAGCATTTCACAAAATATATCCTTAAATAATACGAAAGAGCTTTATTCACTTAGCATTAATTCAAACTTAGAGGATGGAACTGAAGAAGAATTAAGTAATTTATTAGCACCATTATCTAACGCAATAAGATTAAAAATTCTTAAAATAATCAGTAATGGTGGCAAATTTTATACTCAATTAGAGCGTCTAAGTGGAATAAAGGGCGGCCACTTGCAATATCACCTAAAAACTCTCATGGATGCGGGGTACATTGAAAAAGCCAATGGAAAATACCGAATAACCATGAATGGATTAATAATTATACGATTTCTAAACCAATTAAGAAGTAAAATCTATATAAAAAATGTAAAAAAAACACCCTTACCTTATTGAAATTTTATTCAAATGCAATTTTATGAACTGATATAATGATTTTTAGTCTTTATTTTTCTTGTTCTTGAATCTTTCTCAGACATTCTTATTTTTTCTTGTACTTTATTGAACAGACAATTTTTTTTCTGCCCCCTCTTGCAATTTAAACACGATGGTTCTATTTTATCAGGCGGTACTTTTAAAATTTCATGAAGAACAGGATTATACTTCTGAAATATATTTACATCGTGATAATTTGAGTAAATTTGTTTTGAAAACATTTCTAAAAAAATATTCAGACAAAATTTTAGACTCATTTCATATTCTAATGTGTTATCAGAACTATCCAACAAAAAGAAGATCATTATTCTTTCTTTTTCGTAAATAAGGAATCTTATGGTACTCATTTCTATTTGCTTTATTTTATCCTGTCCGAATTCTCGAGAAAAAAGTTTTATTGCAGTTAAGAAGCTTCCTATTAATTCTGAACTGAACTCTTCGCTAATATCTTCACAAAAGTTCTCGAAAACTTTAGAAAATAGTGTTATACCGCTTAGTCCATGAATTATGGAAACCATTTTTATTATCTTTAATCAACTCTAAATTTTAGTAAGTTTTTTTAATTCAATACAAATTTCTCAAAATTTAAATTAGCCTTGTTTTTTATTATAGTATTTTACTTTAATATTCGATGTATCCTTTTTAATACACTAAGTATAAAGAGTAAAAAATATATAAATCTTTAGTCCAACCTAATTTATAAAAATAATTCTTAAATTAATTAGAAAAAAGTAGAAATTATATCTAAAAAAATTAACTAAATATGTTAAATCTAAAAAGATTACAAGACTAAATGAATAAAAAAGCAAATATGGAAAAGCTTATCTTTAAAAGTTCTCAAAATTTAAAGGAAAAAATTTATTATTATTTGGAAAAATAAAATTTCAAACCTGAATCAAGCACCTTCTAAATAAGGTCGTTCCATTAATTTCTTGCGAGCCCCGAATTTTTTTGCTTTTATTTTCCAACTAAGATTACCAACCATCTTATACATGCTTTTAGGCATTAAAGGTTTTGCTACGAGATCTATCGCTTCTTGAGGTATCTTTTCTCCTTCTGCTAAAGCTTTGGCAGCAATATCAAATCCTTTTTTCACATTCCTCACCATTCCTCCACGTTCCTCTAAAGGTCTTCCACGGATCGCCTCTCCTGCTCCAAGCGCTAAACCTCCTTTCCATTCAAAACCCACATCACGGGCAAAAATTCTACAGATTTCTAAAGCGGTATTATTTTGTAATGCCTCAGGAAAACCACTATTTACTATTGCAATAAATCCTTGCTTTTTAGAGCTTTTTGATGTTTGCCTAAATTCTGCAATTAGTTCCATCGCTTTAATATCAGGTGCAGGTAAGCTATCAACATAAAGAGGGAATGCTAAGATAATGAGATCAGCATTTTCAACCTTAGAACACAGTTCCTTTTGCTTTTCTTCTCTATTAACGAGTCCATGAATATAAGCTTTTTCACTTGATAGCCCTAGTTCCTTTAATCTAGAAATCATGTAATTTCCAAGAGATTCTGAAGTCCCATTCCTACCTCTTGGACTTCCAACTAATAATAATCCTTTTTTATATTTGATTATTGAATCGCCTCAACATTCGTTAATATTTTATTAAATCCATCAAGAAATACTGATGGATTTTGACCTTTCACATGAATTAAAGCCTCATGAATAGGAGAAGCCATGTTTATTGAATTACGATAAACCAAAGTTTTAAAAATCTTTTCTTTTTCCTCATCAGGATGAGATAAAATTCCTACAACAATAACAGAAGGAAGATTTTCATACCTATGTTTGTGATGAAGTTCTCTTTTTACTTTAGTAAAAAAAGGTAAGAGTACAGGTATAGATCTATCAATTACTTTTTTTAACTCAGATGAGTATCCTCCAAATGTTATAGGCGTATAGTGTATTATAAGATCACTCTGAACCATCATCTTTATAATCTCTGCTTCGTAATCCTTAATTATACATTCACCGGGCGTTTGGATCCAACATCCAAAACAACCTTGACACGGGGCAATTTTAATTTCCTTAAGAATAAAAGCGTTTGTTTCCCAATCGCGTTTGCTCATCTCATTAACAATGGAATCATAAAGTTCATCAATTTCAGGGTCTTTCTCCTTATTACCATTTAATATTAATACTTTCATCTTCATCAAAAAAATAGGAAATTCTTATTTAATTCTTAATGTTCAATTGTTATTTTATTATTTTTTCGAAAATTTAGGAATCCATTTTGGCACACGCTTTTTATATGCTAAATAATCATCGCCAAAAAGTGATTCAAGAACTTTTTCTTCGTGGTTAACCATGTTATTATAAATTGCTACGATTATTATAAAAAAACCCACGCAAATTAAAGAAATTGACAAAAATAAGAACGCAACATATATTAAGAGTACGCCAAGATATAGAGGATTACGAACGTGACTAAGAATTCCATCAGTAATCAGAGTATTCGATGGTCTATTGCCATGGAAAAGTGCGTCATGCGATAATTTCATTAAAATTAAGGCTAAAAACAACACGATAGAAAATAAAATTATTCGCAAAATTAAAGAAATATAGTTATTCAGTCCAACTGATATTAAAAAAATTTGATCTAGGACATATATTATTACAAAACTGATTGGTAAGCCTGCTTGAACTAAATGAGAATGCTCTGTTTCTCTTTTTCCTTCTTCATTATTATCCGATTTCATTTCAAAGCCACAATTTTTGAACTTAATTTATATTATTTTAGTTTTATTATTAGTTTAATACTTTTATTAATTAAATTTTTCTTAATTTATACAACGCAAAATTTTTTCATTACTATTTGGTACTTTTAAAATTTCATGAAGAACAGGATTATACTTCTGAAATATATTTACTTCATGATAATTTGAGTAAATTTGTTTTGAAAACATTTTGAAAAAAGCATTAAGACATGATTTGAGCTTTATTTTATATTTTAATATATCATCAGTATTATCTAATAAAAAGAAGATCATTATTTTGTTTTTCTCATAAATTAGAAACCTTAATGTGCTCATTTCTATATGTTTTATTTCATCCTGTCCGAATTCGTGAGAAAAGAGTTTTAAGGCCGTTATAAAACTACCTATTAAATCAAATTCTAACTGATCGTTTTTTTTTCCCTTTATTTTTTCAAATTCTTTTGAATAAAGCGTTAATCCGCTTGGATTATGAATTATTGAAACCATTTTTAACATTTAAATTCACTTCCTAAAATTTATTTTAAATTTTTCTATTTTAGAATCTCTTTTTGTAGTTTCGTTAGATATTAAAGCTCTCATCCATATTAAAAATCGAATTTATTTTATCATGCGTTTTTTAATCACTAACTAAAAATGATTACTTCTTATTTAAAAAAATGAGAGTCCAATTTTTGTGAATATAATTATTGTATTTTAGTTAAATTAGTTTGTAATTATTGGAAAATAATTCAAAAAAATTGGTGAAAAAATTGTAAGTAAAATTGCTTATGGTTGGGATACTATTAAGAGCTTTTTGGATGATATAAAATAATCATTAAAACATTATAACAATAAACCGAGTTATTGATTAAACCATTTTGTTTCTTTTTCTAGAAATTGTTGTTTAATAAGAAGATCCATTTCTGCGTTTAACCAGCATAACTCATCGTAAGTACACGATGAATTAAATACTTCCTCTGCTTTTTTCCTTATATCCTCTAAAGAAGGCATTCCGAGAGTTATTTTTAGAATTTTTTCGGCTAAAAACCAACATAATTCGTTATAAGAGTAGTTATCTAAAGAAATGTAATACGCTGCCTCCTTTATCTGAGATTCAAGGCCAATTTCCTCAAGTTCTTCTGGTTCTTCTACTGTTTTTTCTGGTACTTTTAAAATTGTTTCAGGTTGAGGTTCTTTAGCGCTAACAGATTTGATTGTTATTGAGGGTTTTTTTAATATTAATTCAGGTCTTCTCTCAATCGTATCGCCTGGTTTTAAACCTTTTTCTAAATCGCCCATCATGGCTAAAAACGAGCCATATTCCCTGTTTTGTTTCATTATAAGTATTTTTGTTGAACTACCGCGTTCTTCTTCAAATCGTCTTGCAATATCCGCAATTATTTCTTTTTCTTTTTCTTGAACTTTAGAACCTACCCAAAAATATATCGTGTTTTTTTCTTCATCATCAACAAGATAAACACTGTTTTCTTCAAAGTCAAGTTTATTTATTTCGATTAATTTATCCTTATCACTTATCTTAAATAATTTCATTGTATCCTCTCAGTTTGTTAAAAAGAGTAATATAGAAATAAATAACACGATAGTATAAAAATTTTTTTTTGTTGATTATTTTAGGACACATAATAAAACATGAGCCAGTCTTCCAAATCTTTAATACCTTATTAAAATTTTTTTTCAATTTTATTTTAGAATAATATGTTTAACTTTTCTTAAAATAATTAAAAATTAAAGAATTTTCAATCCAAGCCCAATGGAACATCGGTTTCTCGAGCTTCTCTTTCAATTGAAGTCCATTCTCTTTCATTTTAGCATGGATTTTTTCTAGTTTTATATTGTATTCACCCCCAATATGCGTTGCGTGATATGAAACAAAACCGCCTTTTCTCAAAACTCTATACGATTCTCTTATCAACATTTCTCTTTCAAGTTCATCTAATAAATGATATATGTCGTAAATAAGCACGACATCCACGAATTCATCGTTCAATGGGATGCTAATCTCGCCTGAAGTTTTAATAATCTCGATATTTTTTATCTTATATCTTTTTATTTTATCGATTAATTCTCCCAGCAACCCTTCTTCATCTGAATCAAGAGCATAAATCTTTCCAGTATTTTTTAAGATTTTAGAGGCAAGAACCGCATAAACGCCTGACCCACAGCCAAAATCAAGGATTTTTTGTCCATTTTTGATGCCTATCTGACGAATTATGACAATGCCTTCGTTTTTAATCCAATCTTCTACGCTTGTCATTTACCTATTTTATTTTGAAATAACTAATATCCATTCTAATTTGAATTTGATTTTTTAAGATTTAAATCTCATGGATTCTAATATTAAATATTAATTAAAATTCACTAGAAAGATGAAAAAATTATAAATAGAACATGTATTAATTTAACTTAATAAATAAATCCAAATATTTGTTTGTATTTTAATAGTCCTTTAAAAGAATAACCTTAATTCGTGAGATTTTTTTTCTTTCTCTAAAAATAGATTTACAGTAATATATTTTGATTTGATTCCTTTTTTGTAATTTTCTCTCTCCTTTTCTAAGCATTTTGGACAAATTGCTATATTTAACTCGTTTTTATATTCTTTCTCACATTCCAAACACTCGTGATCCATTTTCGAATCTTGAAACATCATTATTAAATCTTAATTTTTCTAATTTTTGTTCTTACGATAAGATTATAAATAATTAAATAATATAAAAATAGGAAGAGTCCCTTGAATCGTTGATTTTTAAAAGGTAATGGTAAGGCTCAAATAATTTATAAAGAAAAAATTAAAACAAAATGAAAATTAGAATATATTTTTTCTCGGGTACAGGAAATACAGAAATCGTGGCTAGACTTTTTCAAAAAGAATTTAAGAATAAAGGCTTAAATACCTCTATCATTGCGATTGAAGATATTTTAAATAAAAAAAATCCATTAAAAATCCATGATCACGATATAGTTGGATTTGGATATCCAATTCATGCTTTTAATGCACCTCGAATATTTTTTGAATTTATTGACGCCCTCCCTAAAGTAAATGGGAAAAAGGCATTTACATTCAAAACATCAGGAGATCCAATGTGTAATGGTGGTGCTACAGCAATGGTTAGGAAGCGCCTTAAAAATAAAGGATTCAGAGTATTTCACGAGGATTTAATCGTCATGCCTACAAATGTCTTAATGAAGTACGATGATGAGCTCATGAAACAACTTTATAATGCTGCTATTAGAAAAGTTAAAAGAATTTGCGACGAAATTTTAAGAGAAAAAGTAAAATTACAGAAAAATAGTATTATTCTTAAAACTATCACTTACCTATTTAGCAAGATGGAAACCATGGGCGCTTCATATCTGGGAAAATTTTTTAGTATTTTAGATTCATGCAATTTATGCGAAAAGTGTGTCAGAAATTGCCCTACTCAGAATATTTATCGAGAAGAAGATGATATAAAATTCAAAAATAAATGCACTTTCTGCCTAAGATGTATATATACTTGTCCTAAAAACTCTATTACATTACTTTACTTCAATTTTTTCTTAATTAAAGGGGGTTATAACATCAATAAGGCGATTAATAACCCTAATTTAAAGGGAAATTATATTACTCGGAAAACAAAAGGTTATTTTAAGCATTTCTACCCGTATCTTATTAGTAATTAAAATTCAATTGAAAATCAACGACTCATGAAAGCAAAAAATCTTCTATTCGAGAAGAGATTAGTATTCAGATTATTTTCTATGAGAAAATTGGTAAATATCTAAAAGAATAAGGCTGAAAATCATTCTATGGTACTAACCGGGATTGAATCAACTTTCTCTTCTGTTCATATTCAAACTTTTTATGTCTAACTACATAACCATGTTTATTTTTTTCATAATTCTCAACTGAATAAAATAAAATATCCTCTTCTTGCTTAGTTATTACTTGAAAATCATAATTTGAAGCATTA
>JAUWRB010000010.1 GCA_030610785.1 Promethearchaeota archaeon
AGATGTTTCGTACTGCATAGATTTGGACGCATTATTTTGTTTAACAAGATGTTGCAAGCAAACTAAAGGTTATAGAAAAGAAGCAATTAAAAACGCCATTATAAAATACTTAAATTACACGATTTCCACTTTAAACGATAAAGATTTTTTATTCAATCAATATTTAAATACTCATAAATTAACCGGTTGTTTAGAAGCTATAGCAGAAGTTCAAAAATTTTATCCAGAATTACTTGATTTATCGCCTTCTTTCATACAAACCTTGGATATTACGCCATGGATTTAAAAAAAAGACTTGATGAGTTCCATTTTTTATTTGCTTATATTATTAAAAACTTAATAGGTATAGTTATTTAAAAATATGAATTAAAAATAACGTATTAAAGATTTATGTTTAAGATATATCATGCCTATTGAGAATATTGATGCTAAGAAATTGACTCCGATGATGAAACATTGGTATTCTATTCGCCAAAAGTATGATAGCGTATCGAATGGGAGATTTCTTATAGCGTACAGAATGGGAGACTTCTACGAGTTCTTTTTTGATGATGCTATAGAAGTTTCAAGACTTTTAGGAATAACATTAACTAAGAGAAAAATTGGCAAGGATTCATACCCGCTCGCCGGAATTCCGCACCATGCTGGCAATTATTTAAATAATTTAGTCAACATGGGTGAAACGGTCGTATTAGTGGAACAACTGGAGGACCCAGCAACTGTAAAAGGAAGAATTGTGAAGCGTGGCGTTGTAAGGATTCTTTCTCCTGGTACTGTTACTGAATCGAGCATGTTAAAATCTGACGAGAACAATTATATTGCTTCCATGGTAAAAGAAAAGCAAGGATTTGGTGTTTCTTTTGCAGATATTTCTACCGGCGAGTTTGTGACTACCCAGTTTTCCATTAAGGATAAAGACCCGGAAGAGAAATTACTTAGCGTGTTTTCTCAGTACGATCCCGTGGAAATAATTATTCCTTCTGAACTCAAACGAGACGAAAGGCTTTTTATATTTCTAACGGACTTAACAGAAGCTATAATAAAAACTCACGATGATTATGCTTTCAATTACGATGAGGCAAGTACTTTAATTAAGCGTCATTTTAACCTTTCTAATTTAGAAGGATTCGGGTTAGAAAACGATGATATGGCGGTTCAGGCAGCTGGCGGGCTTTTAGCCTTTTTAAAAGAAACCCAGAGAGATATCATTCCTAATATATTTAAGATCAATTTAATTAAGGAAAAAAATATATTACATTTAGACTATATAACCCAAAGAAATCTCGAATTAATTACTTCCTTATGGGAAAGAGGGAAGGATACAACTTTATATTCTGTTTTTAACCACACTCATACGCCCATGGGTGCTCGATTGCTGAAAAAAATCATAACTCAACCATTAATGGATATAAAAGAAATAAATCAGAGGTTAAATATTGTTCAAAAGTTTAAAGATGATATTTTTCTAAGGACAGATTTACGAGAAAATTTAATAACCGTTGGAGACCTCGAAAGATTTGTTAATCGTATCAATTATAAAACGCGAACGAATGCCCGAGATTTATTAAATATTAGAAATTCTTTAGAAATTCTTCCCCAAATGATATCTTTATTAGAAAAAGCGAATATTCCTGAAATCTCAGAATTTCTTGAAAAAATAAATAGTTTTGACGGGATTAAAGGTCTAATAGAAGTTTCAATTAAAGAGGATGCCTCTATAAAGATTAAGGAAGGAAATCTCATCAAAGAGGGGTTTAACGAAAAAGTTGACGAACTAAGAGACATTCTAAATAATGGAAAGAAATATGTAATGCAATACGAGGAAGAACAAAAAAAGAGATGGAAGTTAAGCACAGGATTGAAAGTTAAGCATAATAATATTCTTGGTTATTTTATCGAAATAACCTTCAACACGTTGAAATTTATTCCAAGAATACCTGATGATTATGTGGAAAGATCAACTCTCAAAAATGCCAGAAGATATACTACTAAAAACTTAAAAGAACTCGAAGATAAAATTGTTACCGCTGAAGAACAAATAAACACCTTGGAATACGAAATTTTCAGCACAATACGAGATAAAGTTATAAAAGAAACAGAGAATATTTTAGAAACGGCAAAAAATATTGCTATTATTGATGTATTAACATGTTTTGCTGAGATTGCCGAAAAATATAACTACTGTCGCCCAAAAATTACAAACGATGATAAAATTATAATTAAAGAGGGGCGACATCCCGTTGTTGAACAAGTGAACATTAACGAACGATTTATTCCTAACGATTGCTATTTAGACAAGGAGACTGAACAAATTCTCATGATTACTGGCCCGAACATGGCTGGAAAAAGTACTTATCTTCGACAAATTGCTCTTACATGTTTAATAGCTCAAATGGGTTCTTTCGTTCCGGCAAAATCTGCTAATATCGGGATAATAGACCAAATTTTCACCCGAATAGGAGCTTCAGACGATTTGGCGAGAAAATTAAGCACATTCATGATAGAAATGACAGAAACTGCTAAAATTTTAAATTACGCAACTCCTAAAAGTCTTATCATTATTGACGAGCTTGGTAGAGGAACCAGCACGAGTGACGGGCAGAGCATAGCAATGGCAACTCTTGAAAAGCTACACGAATTAAAAACTAAAACGTTATTTAGTACTCATTATCACCAATTAACGGAAATTAATTTACCACGAGTAAAAAATTACCATTTAGATATCATTGAAAATGACGATGGGAGCATTAATTTTGTACGAAAATTACGACTTGGAAGTACTGATAAATCTTATGGCATTCACGTGGCTAAATTGGCAGGAATCCCAGAAGATGTTATAATAAGAGCCTTTGAAATTTTAGAAGAAATAGAAAAAAAGGACCCATTTAAAGCTGCCGTGAGAGAAAACGGCAATGGCTCTTCAGCGGGGAAATATCACGATGTTCTAATCGAAAGAAAAAAGGAAGAATTGAAGAAGTTAAACGCTGAATTAAAGCTAAAAAAAGACGTGTTATCTAAATGCGAAGAAGATCTGAGTAAAAAGGAGAAAAATTTAGAAAAGAGAGACGATCTAGTTGAAAAATTAAAGGAACAAATAAGAAATTTAGAAACTCGATTAAAAGACTCTAAAATATCCCGAGCAAAACCTCAGAAAAAGAAAAAATTAGTTCAAACCTCTTTTTTTGCGCCAATAATTGAAAAAGAAAATATTATAGACGAAGATATTAAAAAACTAATTGATTTAATAAAGGAAATTGATATTAATTCTCTTACTCCTTTAAAAGCGATGAAAAAAATGATTGAGCTTAAAGAAAAATTAAAAGATTTCTTATAAAAGCGATGCAGAATCCTTATCTAAAAAACAATAAACATTTGGATGTTTTTTCAAAGCTGATGCAGGATATTCAGGAGTAATCGAAGCGTTTTCAGATAAACAATTCCGAATCGCAATAGCCTTTCTCTTGTTTGGGCAAGTGCAAATTATATTTTTCGCTTTTAATATCTGGTTTATAGACATAGAAATTGCTTTTTTTGGAACATCATCGATTGACTTGAACCATCCTTCTCCAACTTGCTGCTGCCGACAATTATCATCTAAATCTACTATTATGTAGGGGGCTTCAGTTTCAAAATCTGCAGGAGGATCGTTAAATGCGAGGTGCCCATTTTCTCCAATGCCGATGAATGCTATATCAATTGTCTTTTCTGAAATGATTTTATTTATTCTTTCACATTCCTGAACTGGATTGGGTGCATCTCCTTTAATAAAATTTACAATACCGGGATGAATTTTTTCGATAAGACGCTTATTTAAATAGTAGCGAAAACTAGCCGGATGATTTGCTGAAAGACCGATGTATTCGTCTAGATGAAACATTTCTGTTCTTTTCCAATCTATTTCATCGTGTTCACAAAGCAATTTTAGAAAGTCAAATTGAGATGCTCCTGTTGCAGCAATAAAACAAGTGGTTGATTTAGTATCGAGGGCTGATTGAAGAATTTTTGCTGCTCTGTCTGCTGCCGCATTACTTGCTTCGAGTTTTGTCGGAAAGATATTTATATTCACCAAATCAATCAACCAAATTATTTAAGATGAACTACTCTTTTAATTAAGATTTAAATTAAGATTAAAATTTAAGGAATCTTTCTATTAATAAATTTAGATTTTAATAATACATTAAATTAACCATGAAAAAATACGATGTTGTAATCGTTGGTGGAGGCATTGCTGGTTCTGTAGCCGCTCGATACTTAGCTAAGGGGGGAATAAATGTATTATTCGTGGAAAGCGGTATAACACCCCGAGATAAGCCGTGTAGCGCTATTCAATTCATGTATTTTCAGAAATTAATCGGTAAGAAAATACCAAAAGAGAGGCTTTGTACTAACCCGATTACAAGACTATATTTAGAACGACCAAATGGAGAATCCATGAAAGTTCCTTTTAAAATGCTTAATTTTACAAGAGATGTGTTTGACGACTGGTTAAACAAGATTGCTGTCGAGGAAGGAGCGAAATTTAGGGATGGCGTGAGATGTGACGGATTCAAACGCACGGAAAAGGGATACATCGTATCACTTCACCCAAAACACCAGGAGACCGAGAAGGTTGAAACAAGATATCTAATTGCTGCGGATGGCCTGTCTTCTTCTATTAAAAAAAAAATACGCCCCCAAGACTTTCAGGAGAAAAAGCCCGGGATAACGTTGAATTATTATCTAAAATGTGAGAACGATGGAGGGCTGGATCCCAACGCTCTTTATCAATTTTGGAACCTTGACTTTTCTAATTTAATGTTTGCTTGGACATATAAGAAAAACGACTTATGGGTGGTTGGTACCGGTCACGATAACGATGTGAAAGGACATTGCGATGATTTATTAAAATATGTCAAGAATAAGTTTAATTTTGATGGTGAAATTGTCAAGAGAGAAGGTTATGGCTCAAAATTTTGTCTTAAAGACCCTAATCATACTTATTTAGGGGAGGGAAATTTACTATTTATTGGTGATGCTGCTGGCTTAGTTGAGATGTATCGAGGGTTAGGAATGGATGCCGCGGCTCTGAGCGCCCGTCGAGTAGCAAAGGCAATAATAAATGCTGAAAAGAGTAATAAGACCGCATTAGAACTGTACGAAAAGTCAATGCGGAAAATAATAAAAAAAATGAACAAAAATGCGGAACGATCCTTGATATATATTAAAACTAACGAAGAATTGTTAAGATATCTTAAGAAGAACTTTTTAAAAATGGGCATGAAGACATTTTTCGGTAATTTATTAAACAATTTTAGATCTGCCGAAAAATTAAAGCTTCTACCCGCTTAAATGAATAATATACTAATAAATTGATTCGTAATGGTAGTAGTGAAAAAAGAAAAGTTAAAACAGCGGATAAAACTAGCATTAGATTGGCTCTCTGAAATTGCGCAGAAAAAAGACGAAAAAATAAATAAAGCAACTGAATTAAACATTTTAAAAGCCCAACATCAATATTGGAAAGGGGCAATAAGAAGCGAATATCTTGTTGCTGAGAAAAAGTGGAATTTCTACGCTCCAATATGGCATTCGGGACAAGCCTTAAAATCGCTAGTGCTAGGAAGTCAACTTGACTTCATCAATAATGACGATAAGAATAAATATTTAAACTCTGCAGAGGAAATCGCAAATTTTACGTTTAATAATCAAATTTGGGACGAAAAAAACCCCGATCATGGGTTAATTTTGGCCTACGAAGACATACCGGGAAAAATAACTACATCTGGAATCTTAGAGGCAGCTCACGGTTTCTTCTTATTGTCAGAAATAACTAACAACAACCTTTATAAAAACAAGATCCTTGGAGCTCTGAACTTTTGTGCGGAAAAATTGTATATTAAAGGAAAAGGCCTCTTTCATGATTCGTACGATGTTAAAAATCGTGAAATAGCTGACCCTTATCAAAGAAGTGGCTCTGAACCTGGACGGCCTTTAAACGATGATTCTATGTTTCTAAAAGCATATAAATTAACTAAAGATGAGAGATACAAGATAATCTTCTGGGAAGTAATTGATAAGTTAATAAAAGAAGAAAATCCGCCCGGCAATTGGGTAAAGTATTTTCCATGCGTTGAATATAAAGGTGATATTCATCCTAGACACGCTTTTTGGTGGGGTCGACCATTTATTAGAGCTTATAACGAAACTAAAGAAAAGAAATATTTAGAAATTGCTAAAAGAGCAGGTGAATGGTACAAAAAAGCAATTAGAAGAGACGGCGGGTTATTCAGGCGCACTTATACAGATTTTAACACCGATAGCTTCGGTCACGCAACTTCAGGTGCTGCTTGTGCCGTAATTTTATGGTTAGAATTGAAAGAAATTACAGGAACTAAGGAATACAACTCATTAATTCGGAACAGCATTAGTTATTGCATGAAAATGCAGTTTATCAATCCATTGGACAACAATCTTCTTGGTTGTATCTTAGAAAAGGTGTTACCACCTAATGGTACGGATAGAAATCCATATTTTATTAGAGATCTTGGTACAATCTTTTTTATTCAAGCAGCCGTGGAGTATCTAAAAGGATCTTAAAGTTTTATTAACATTATTTAATTCGTTCGTTTTGAATTATTTTTTTATAAAACCAAAATACATCAGCCAAAAACTAATTGAATAACCAATTCTAACGACAATTAGCGCAACACCTGGCACAGTTAAACCTTCTAATAACCCGAATATGCAAAAACATAAAGAACCCATCGATAATAAAAGAAATTTTTTTCTTAATACACCTGTTGTTTGTTTACATTTATATAAAAATCCAAATCCAAGAAAAACTACGACAGTTAATAAAAAGATAGCCATTAAGATGCCTGCCGGAGTAAGAAGATTCACGTTGTAATCAATTAATTCTTCACCCGGATTTATGGGGGCTATGAAATTAAAGGAACCAATTGGGTCTAATAAAACAATTATTTCAAAAATAATACCTAATACTGCGAAAATTGAAAGAATATACCATTTTTTTTTCGGTAAAATAAGTTCACATCCTATATATATGGCGGTTATCATAGTAGGAGCGAAAAAGATATAACTTAAAATACCAACGATTCCATTTGAGTTATCTATATTATTGCCTGTTAACAATACCATGACGAAATCAAGGAAGACACCTAAAAACATTAAACCTGCAAGGATATTAGCTAAACCCAGATATAGAAGGAGTCTGGCGTCTAATTTTTTATACTTATAGAAAAAAAAAAATCCAACAAAAATACCAAAAAAGACAACACCCGATGCCGTGATACCATCAATCCAACCTAAATTTGAAAGCATTTTAAAATTTCTCCATTTTTGTAAATAACATTATATTATTTATTTTTAATATATATAATTGTTTAGGATCGTTTTGAAAAAATAAATTTATTATTTATTTTAAATAATCCATAAGTTGTTATTAAATTAGAAAATAATAATTATAAATTATAATAATAACGATTAAAATAAGTTAGAGAGATAATAAATTATTATAAATATTAAAATGATTTGATTTTATATATGAAAAGAACTTTAAGACTAAAAAACAACCTCTTGTCAAGTCAATACGATTTGTGCATAGAACGGATTAAATTTTTTACCGAAATATATAAAAAAAGTGAAAATGAGCCTGAAATCCTTAAAAGAGCCAAGGCTATTGCTCGTGTTTTAAAAAAAATGACCATTTTTATAAGAGACGATGAATTACTTGTTGGGAACGAAACAAGTAAAAATTTAGGAGAAAAAATCAATCTGGATTTACAAAGATATGATATAAGTTTAGGCAAACGAAGTAGTATTAAAAAACTTAGAAAGAGGAAATTACAACCTTTCCAAATTGAAGACCATGAAATCGATGAATTATTAGAAATCATTCCGTTTTGGAAAGGTAAGGCTTTAATTGGTGATCGAATCATCCAGAGATTACGCGATGAAGGGCTTATTAAAGGACAAAGTAAACTGGCAGCCCTCGCCCCTAACATCGCCATCCAAGTAGGAACCACTGAAGGTCATTTATGTGCGGGATATGAAAAAATCCTGAAATTAGGATATAATGGTATTATTGAAGAAGCCAAGAACTTTCAAAAATTATTGAACAAGGACGATGCGGGTTTTCAAGAAAAATTTGATTTTTACGAAGCCGTGAAGATTTATTACGAAGCTACCATTATTTTTTCAAGTCGTTTTTCTAAACTTGCCTTTGAAATGGCTTTAAATGAAAAAAACGAACAACGAAAAAAAGAACTCGAGATAATAGCAGATATGATGGAAAAATTTACTGAAAAAACACCTGAATCGTTTTACGAAGCTGTTCAATACATTTGGTTTACTCAAAATGTAACAAATATCATATATCAACGTAGCGTTGTCGCATTAGGCAGGTTAGATCAAATATTATGGCCATATTATATAAGAGATTTGAAAGAAAATAAAATAAAGCGCGAATTTGCTTTAGAACTCGTAGAGGAATTGAATTTAAAATTGACTTGGAACGTGACATTATTACCTACAGATTTTACGATGGTCGCAAATGCTCTCGGTCAAAATACTCAAACAATAACAATTTCAGGGATGGATAAAGATGGAAAGGATGTAACCAACGATGTTTCTTATCTTTTTTTAGATGCTTATAAAAATATAAAAGCAATAACTTCGGATCTCTCCATTAGAATTCACAAGAATACTCCAAAAAAGTTTTTTAAGGAAGCGTTAAAAGTTTTTCAATCAACTTCGGGAATTGCTTTTTATAACGACGATGTTATAATTCCTGCCTTGAATAAAGCAGGTTATTCCTTAGAGGATGCCCGAGATTACGTTCTTATTGGATGTGTCGAACCTACAGGTCAAGGCAATAGTTTTGCGGCAACAGGTCGGATGTTCATGAATTTACCCGGAGTTTTAGAATTAACTTTAAATAACGGATATAGCAACATGTCAAGATCGATTGATGGCTTAGAAACCGGTGATCCGGCAAATTTTAAAACTTTTAAAGATTTATATAACGCATTTATTCTGCAACTCCGTTATAATATCGAAAAATCCGTAAAAATTGCTAAAATCGGGGATGAAGAAGCCATGAAATATTTTCAAAGCCCTTTTATATCTGCAAGCCTCGATGGCTGCATGGAAAGTGGAAAGGATTACGTGTGCGGAGGTGCCAAATATAATTTTTCCTCAATTACGGCTTATGGTTTTGCCACTTTAGTCGATTCGTTTTATAATATAAAAAAAGTAGTTTACGAACAGAAGTTAAAGTCCTTGCCTGAACTCATTACGATTTTAAATTCCGATTTTGATGGAAAAGAAGGCGAGATATTTCGTCAAAAATTAATTAATAAATACGATAAATGGGGAAATAATAAGGAAGAAATTGATTCGTTCGCTTGTGAATTATGGGATTTGTTCTCTACAGAGGTTGTTAAGCATCAACCAATTAGAGGAGGTAAATATAGCGCTGGAGCTTACTCAATGGGCATACATGTCATGGAAGGATTCTTTACTCGACCGACAGCTGATGGCAGAAAAGCAATGACGCCAATTTCAAATAGTTTATCGCCTGTTAATCGAATGGAAAAAAACGGAATTACTGCTGCTTTAAACTCTGTGGCAAAATTAAATTATGAATTGGCTACTAATGGTGTTGCTGTAAATGTGAGAGTACATCCTCTTAACCTCGAAAGCGAAGAAAAAATAGACAAATTTTATTATCTGTTAAAGGGTTATTTTGAATCAGGTGGAATGCAAGTACAACCCACGGTTGTCTCTACTGAAACTCTTAGAGATGCCCAGAAAAACCCTGAAAAATATCCTGATTTAATAGTGAAAGTTGGTGGTTATAACGCAACATTTATAGATCTTGGTACACCCATACAAGAAGATATTATTAATAGGTTGGAGTACAATCTCTAATTGGAAATAAGAGATTTAATTTATTCTATAAAAAAACTATTTATAATTATTCAAGACTCTATTTTTTTATATTTTAATGTAAATTTGTTAATGTCGGAAATAATCGTTTTTCGAAGCGGAATTAAAATAGCAATACAACTAATTAAAATAAGGTTGGTGATGAGAAATCCAATTTTAAAACTATTTCCATAATAGATGTACGAGTATCCTAACAACAGTATACCTAAACTTTGACCTATTTTTCCCGCAATAGATTGGATTGAAATTAATGTTGACCTTATTCGCGGAGGGTTTATATCACTAAAAATAGATTGACCAATAGCAGCATCACCAGACATGAAGAATGAACCAATAAGAATTAAAACAATAAATAATATGAATATACTAATATCAGATGCGAAAAAATTAAGACTAAAACCTAATATATAAAAAATGGGTCCAAAAACAAATATTATTATCATTACATCAACTTTTCCCGTTTTTCTTTTTTGAAATCGGTGATCTGCTTTTTTCCCTAGATATGGAGCGCCTATGAGCATTATTGAAAAAGAACCTATCATTGTTAAAGTAGCAACGGTAGATGACAAACCAATATCAAGTTTTAAAAAAGCAATGAAAAAAAAGTTAATAGCACCGATCGAAAGAGATTTCACTAAGGTGTAAATAATCAAGATTAAATTACTCTTATTAGCAAATATTTCTTTTAAATCCTCTTTTTTGATTTTAAATTGTGATATCATTTCGTTCTCAGCGATTAAATCATCTAGACTCCCTTTTTGAGGTTCGTTTAAAGACATGAGAGAATGAATGCTTTTAAAACCAAAAAGGGAAATGATTAAGAAAGGGACCCACCAAGGTAGATAATCTATTAAAACTCCGCTTAAGACAATACCTAATCCCATGCCTAAAGTCATTGCCATTTGCATTATCCCTAGAGCGTGTGAACGCTTTTCAGGCTTGGTTAAATCAATTAATATCGAATAACTTATTGGAAATATTCCTGCTAATCCGATTGCTGCGATGATTTGCAAGATCAATAAGCTCAAGAAATCGTTTATAAATATCGTAATAAAAGAACTTAAGACCCAAATTAGCGAACATATTATTAATAATTCTTTTCTTTTAGTTCTATCAGCAAATATTCCCCATATTAGAGAAAAGATTCCAGTAACTATTAAAAAAACCGAATTAATTAAGCCTATTTCGGCTATATTAACATTTAAAACTACAGCTAGCTCGGGAGCCATTGGTCCTAAAAGTGCGACAAATGCTATTGCTATAAGATTGGCTCGTACAATTTTATTAAAATCCTTGTGGTTCTCTCTTTTACTCATGATGATAAGTTAAATATTAACAGATATATAGTTTTTAGTAAGATATTCTTTTAATTCTTGCCTCACATATAAATTTATAAATATTAAAGAATGTAATTTAAACTTGTGTTAAAATAATACACATGATTTTCCTTACTTTTTAAAATCAAGAAAAATCTAATAGAATTAAAAAATAAATGTGGAATAAAAGTGGCAGAAAAAAAAGACGAAAAACTTATTGATGAAAAGGAAGAAAAAGATTTGGAAGAAAAAGACGCTTTATTTAGAGAAAAAATGGTAGAAAGAAAACTTGAATTAAACGAAAAAGAAGTCGAATTATTGGATGACTCTGAACAATACAAAACTGGAAAGATTATAATAAAAGATGATGTTCACGATGGATTATTAGTATTAGTAAAAATAACTGAAGAGGTTAAGATTGAGCAAGATCACGATGCGAATGTCAAGTTAATTAATTTTGAGGGTGCTTTAAATGTAGAAAATCCAAGTAATGTTGATAGAATTTGGGATATTGAACTTAATTTTAAAGATATTGAAAATACAGATATGGAATCGAGCGAAATTAATATACGTGAATTAGGAACTGATGAGGATAATAAAAATTACTTGCAAAATTTCCAGCTGGTTAATGGAGTTAAAAATCAACTTTTAGTAAAAGAATATATTAACACGCTTCCTAACGCAGATGACATGTTAAATTATAAGGATATAGAAACAGACTTATTAAAATTAAGAGACAATATTATATCAATTGAATTGGAACCCGAAAAAAGAGAAGAAGAGATTGAAGAAAAGGAAGAAACAATAACAGAAAAAGAAATAGTAGAAGAGATCGAAGAAAAGGAAGAAACAATAACAGAAAAAGATACGGAGTTTGAAGACCGTTTAGAAAAATGGGTTGATCAACTTGAGAAACATAGAAAGACTAACAGACAAATTGATAAAGAACTAGAAGAATCAGAATTTTCACTTAAAACAGAAAAAGAACTTGGGTCTAAAAAAAACACCGAAGAAGGAGATAAAAAGGAGGATATCTTTGAGGGAAATTATTCTGAAGATGGGGGCATCGATGTTACAGATTATAATATTGAATCCCTAAGGATCTCCATGAATCGTTTGAATAATATATCGTTCGTTATAGGAATGCGAAATTTAATTAATAAATCTATTACCAATATAAAAGTTATAAAAAATGTTCCTGCTGAATTTGAAAATTTGGAAATAAACCACGCGTCAATAGGAAACGCTAAGGTCGAAGAAAATCAAATAATTTGGACGATTGAGGAATTAAGTCCGGATACTAGCGCGTTCATTAAATTTAACACGGATATTCGAGTTAATAGTCTTGATCCCGTAAATAGTGGCGATATAGATGTTTTTTACTCGGCAGCAGCATCCTTTACGAGTAGCTTAGAAATTGAAAATTTTGAGGGTCTCACGCGAAATAAATTTTTCATAGATATGATCGAAGGAGAGGAAGAGCCAGGGATGTGGGAGTGCAAATTGGTTTTTGAAAATCCCTCCGAATTTAAATTAGAATTATATAACGCTGATGTTTATTCACCAGAAGATAAGAATACTAAATTTGTTTATATCGACCCAAATAATGCGCCTATTCTTCCTGCGGGTGCTCAATGGTATTCAAACACATGGCAATATGAAAGTAAAGAATATCCCTCGTTTAGTAAAAAGTTGGATTTCAGAGTATTACCTGATTTTCAAACTAAAGTAAATAGTATTATAAATATTAATGAAACAAGCTTTATTTTAGCTAGTATCGGAGGGGAAGTTATTTACAAAGTTGCTGATGACCCTAAATTGCCAGCAGGAGAAGAAACCAATAAGAATATTATCGTGATTCCTTCTTTTAAAGAAACAAGCATTATAGCGACATTAAAAGTTGTTAATAACGGTTCTTCTCCTTTAAATGAAGTAATTCTTGAACATGGATTTTTTTCGGAAACATTCCAACCTCCTAATACCGAAGAAATAAAATTATTTTGGAACGATAAAGAAGTTGAATTGAGCCCCGAAACTATAATTATTAAAGAAAATTCTCCTAAATCTTTAGTGATTGTTCTTAAGGATTTAAGGAACAGTTCGTTGGGAATGTTCGAGCCGAATTCTGTTATTGAAGTTCAGCATCCAATCCACGTGATTGATCCGCCAAGAGACACCGAATTTGAGCCAGAAGTGATTTATAGAGCCAATACATATCCATTAGGTCAAGAAATAGAATATAGACCAGAACCAGAAGATATCCCTAAAATTCAAGTCGTTCATATCAGAAGAAAATATAGGATTGGAAAAGAAGTCGTGCCAATCGGAGATCTTGGGAATTATAAGATCATTTTATCAGTTAAAAACATTGGAAATTCACCATTGAAAGAATTTATTCTAATGGATAAAATTCTTGACAGCTTTGAATATGGTAATTATTCCACGGAACCTGAAATTACTGATGAAGTGAGGCAAGATACTCTAAAATGGGGAATTGAAACGCTAGAAGTAGACGAAAAAATAGAAATTTCCTATGAAATCACGGGTAAAGGCGAATATAGTCCCAGTGATGCTCAAGTAGCATTATAAACATTAATATTTTTTTTTTAAATTAAATTAAAAATCATTGGTATAAAACTAATTCAATTTTATATTCTCACGATTAAAAAGTGATTCACATGAAACGTAGAAAAATTAAAAAGATTTTAAATGCGGATAAAATCGCAGCTGGCGAAGTTGTTGAGCGTCCAATGAATATCGTAAAAGAATTAATTGAAAATAGTATTGATGCCGGAGCTAAAGAAATTAGAGTTATTATTAAAAAAGCGGGAAAATTGTCAATTCAAGTAATAGACGATGGCATTGGAATGCTTCCTGACGAGATAGAGTTTGCCTTTAAGAGACATACAAGCAGCAAGATAAGGAGCATTGAAGATTTAAATACGTTATCAACCTTGGGATTTAGAGGCGAGGCTTTAGCCAGTATTGCTGCCGTTAGTCAAGTAGAAATTACTTCAAGAACTGAAAATAATGAACGAGGGATTCAATTGTTCATTGATGGAGGTATACTAGTAAATAAAAAAGAGATAGATTGTCCCATTGGGACAAATATCACGGTGAAAAGACTTTTTTTTAATATTCCGGCAAGACAAAAATTCTTAAAATCTGATTCTACTGAATTAGGACATATTACAAATTTCATACAACGATATTCATTAGCATATTCAGAGCGTCATTTCATTTACATTCATAATGATTTAAATATTCTAAATTGTCCAGCTAATAATGATTTAAAAACTACCGTTTTTCACATTTACGGGAAAAAGATTGCTAAGTTCATGGAACCTATTAACCATGTTGAAGAAGGAGAATCTTTTAAATTACATGGTTTGTTAGGGCACCCAGAAATCTCAAAAAAAAATAGAACTTATTCTAGTTTATTTATTAATCGCCGTTATGTGATTAGCGATGTGTTATTTAGAGCAATAAAAGAAGCTTATAAAGATATTTTGATGATAAACAAACATCCTTTTTTTATTTTGTTCTTAGAGATTGACCCATCCGTTGTTGATTTCAACATCCATCCAACTAAACTTCACGTGAGATTTGAGAATGAAAAAAATATTTACAACAAGCTCTATAATATCGTTCGAAATCATATTGAAGATAAATTTGTCATCAAAGAAATTAAATATCTTTCTACTGAATTATCCGATTATATCGGTAAAAGGAGAAAAGATTCTACTTTAGAAGGGGAATTAGATGTAAAAAAAATTAAGCGACCTATTAAAGAAATTAGAGAAAGAAAATATAAAGAATTAAAAACTAATGATTTAATGCTTAAAGGTATTTCAAGCGAAGAGACAATACAATTACGCTTAACAGATGAGGATATAGAAGATAAAAAACAATTACCTGAAACTTACATAAGAGAAAAATACATTATTTCAAAAAATTTTCCTAAACTTCGCCTTATTTCCTATACGGGCCAGATGAGTAATAAAGTATACATCGTATTGGAGGGAATTAACGATAAAAATGAAGAGGGATTATACATTATGGATCAACACGCTGCTTCTGAACGCATTAACAAGGAATATTTTTTAAACATGTATGAAACTTTAAAAATAAGCAAGCAACAGCTAATTTCACCGCTTAAAATTGAAGTCTCTCCAAGCGAGAAATTCTTTTTACAAGAAAATTTAAGCGAAATAAAAAAATTAGGATTTAATTTCGAACCATTTGGAGGTAATACATTTATTTTAAGAGAAACTCCCGCAATTATGGGGAAAACTCTAAATATAGATTTAATAAATGATATTATCTCTGATATTACAAGCATTGGAAAAGATAAGGCATTTTTAGAGATTAAAGAAGAAATAATCAATTATCTAGCTTGTCATAAAAGTATACGCGGCGGAGATGACTTGTCCTTAAAAGATATACGAAATCTATTAATTGACCTTTCAAATTGTAAAGATCCATATCATTGTGCTCACGGAAGGCCTACATTACGATTCATTTCATTTAAGGAATTAGATAAGCTTTTTAAAAGAATTATTTGATTTTTAAATATAATAATTAATACTTAAATACAAGAATTCGATCTATTTAGTTAGTAAAAAGAAAAAATCTTTCTAGATTGAAGTAATATGCCAAAAAAAGAAAAAAAAAAAAAAGATTTTAAAGAGGTAGAAAAGCCACCCAGCACCTCAATAAAATTAGATAAGTTTGAGATCCTTTCTAAAATTGATGAATTGGGTAACTTAGCACAAAATTATAAAATGCAAGGGAATATTGATGAAGCTATCAGAACTGCAGGAAAAATCGTAAACCTTGCAATGGAAGCCAATTTATCTGCTCCCATTAAAGAACAAGATAAGTTCATTAAAAGTATAGCAAATATAGTTGCAAAGGATCACATAATCTCAGAGATCGTGAGACATGGTGAAAAGATAAAGGATTTATATGCTTACTTGATAGAATCAGATAATTTTCCTGATGCCCATGAATTAGTTGAAACATTTAAGGAAAAATACTCAGAGATTTCTTATTTTGAAACAATTCCCTTAATAATGGACATGGTAATGAAAGATAAAAAGAATTGGATACGATATCAGACCAGAGATCGTGAAAAAGTTGAAATCAAGGATAAGGATGAAACTGAAGAATTTAAAGCACTACTAAACGAATTAAGAAAATGATATTTAAATAATTATTTACTTTTTACGCTTTTGAAAAAGCTATTCCTTCTATTCCTTGAATTCCCTCTACTTGACCAAATAACTCTTCGAGCTTATCGGTGCCACCCCATTCTTCAGGATACCTAACTCGAACCCGGACTTTTTTCAGACCAAAAGCAACAGGCATTATTTCATGAGTTTCAATCATGCAATCATCCGGTAAAATTTTTTTTAGCCTTTCAACGAATTTTTCAAAGTCAACATCAATATCTTCAGGAATTACATCGATTAAGGCAATATATTCTTTTCCCATATTAATACTCTTATTATATTATGTTTTATGGTCCTTCAAATTCGCATTTTAAGCATTTATAAGTATTTCCCATTTCTCTACAACGTTCACATCGCCAAATCATTATATCTCCACAAGATGGACATGGAAAGTGAACAGCAGCTTCATAGGAAGCGATCGGCCGACCGCAACCAAAGCATAAATTTTTAGTTCTAAACGATGACATGTTATATGTAAAAGAAAATTAAATGATAATAAATGCCAATATATTAGAAAACTTTAATTATTTTTGGTTTTTAAAACAATATAATCTTATATCAAAGTTGATATATTAATCATAATTTTTATCTCTATTTCATAATTTTTAAATTAATACGCGTACATTATTTATTTAAGAAAAATCATTATATACAAATAATAAATGCCTGAAAATAAAGTTCGTAAATATTTTAATCTGATCGAAGCCTGGATTTGGTGTGATATCTGCTACGATATGGTGTCTTTAAATATTGAGAAAAAGGAAATCCAAAATGGACTTCAGACAGGTATTTTTACAAAAGAATATAAACATTCAAATCCGCATCCTGATCTTGAAGATCCTGACGATAAAAGCGGGGAAGAACATACAATCTACATTTACATTAACGATAAATACGATGTAACGGGGGCAAAATCTTTTTTTGGAGATTCTCCAAGCATGAAGGATATAGAAGCAACGATCGTTTCGGGTGGAGAAGTGAGGATTCCAATCGTTGTAAAAGATATACCCGAAATGAGCGTTCATTTAGGCATGCTCACTCAGGAAGAATATGTAATCTTAAAAATTTGTGATGGAATGAATACTTTGGAGAAGGTAGCAGATATTGCACAAAAAAGCGTAGAAGAAATAGAAAAATTTTTAGAAAAGCTACGGAAAAAAGGATTAGTCAAGGTAATTAAAAGAGCTTAAAGATTTAGACCTTGCTTTTTAGACTATTTTTTAATATTTTACTGCCTTCTTTAATACCGAGATGTAACGCTTCAATATTTAAATCAGGATCTCTAAGCCTTTCTTTTATGACTTCCTCGTAATGTCCAAGTTCTATAAATGGTAATTTTCTTGTAGCAACAGCAAAGCCTAGCATGATTAAATTTACTTGTTGACTTTGGCCAAATCTCTCTATAGATATTTCAGTAGCATTTATAAAATATACTTCATCAGAATAACCATTTAAAGTCTCCATAATTTTATCTAATGAAGGATATTCCTCCAGATTTGCTGTGATCATTACTCCAGGAATCGTCCATGAATTGAGAACAAATGTGGTTTTATTAGAGGCAAAAATACCTCTTCTTAAAGCCTCCACAGGTTCAAAACAGATGTATAAATCAGCGTCCCCATAACAAATTAATGGTGAATGAAGATTTTTACGTTCTTCTTCAAAAATTTCCTTTTGGTATCTAGTATGACTTGTAATAGCTCCTTCGCGTTGTGCAAGTCCATGCATTTCGCTTCCAAAGGCTCGTTTTATTCCCGCTTTTTGAGCTGCAAATTCTATTAACCTTTTTAATGTAATAACGCCTTGACCTGCGGTTCCCGCTATTACAATATTAATTACATCTGTTTCTTTAAAGCTCATTTATACCCTCTTGATTTTTTATTTTATTAATTATATACATTTCTTTAAATTTCACGCCATCCAACCTCCGTATCTAACGCGTTAAAGATAGTTTTATGAATCGCCCCATTCGGGCAAATTTCATAGCAAACGCCGCATTTGATACAACGATCTTGATCAATTTGCATTGATTCAAATCCATCTATTTCTGTCCTTCTGATGGCAGGACAACTCAAAACGCGCGCACAATCGTAGCACATTTGACATCCGTGGATAAAATATTCAACTTCTTGAATTTTCTTATCTTGTTCTTTAAGAGCTCTTATTTGATTCATCCTCCATCGATGAGCTTGTAACGCGCATTCTCTCTTGATAATAATCACTTTTAATCCGTATGTTTCCAATGCTTGTTCAATAGTTCTCGTAAGTTTTTTGGGATTATATGAGTCTTCCACTTTTAGCCAAGGAACACCGATGGCTTTGCATATTTTTTCAATAGAAAATCCTTGATTGATTAAATAACGAAGTACATCGTTTTGATGACCCGTCATCGCAGTCCAAGAATTTTCAAAAATAATAAGTAAGACATTTGAGTTATAACCTACGGCCTCCGCTAACGGGGGCATGCCTGTATGAAAGAAAGTAGAATCACCTATCAGTGCGACAACTTTTTGATCAGTTTTTGTGGACATTCCAATTGCCGCACTTATTCCTCCAGACATGCAAATGATTAAATCACTGCATTCTTGTGGTGGAAAAAAGGACATTACATAACATCCAATATCTCCGCAAATTACGGTGTTTTCTAGTTGATTTGTTGCTTTTAAAATGGAGTAGAGAGTTGCCCTTTCAGGACAGCCAGCACAAAAAGTGGGAAATCTACTTGGAATGATCTCTTTATACGAATTGAAATAATCTATAGCTTTTGACATTTGTTCTTTAGGTTTTTTATTAAATATTTTAGCTAAACAAGTTGCGACTAATCCAGTTGAATACTCGTTATATTTCGGGAAATATTTTTCTCCAATTATTTCAACGTCTAATTTGTGATTATGAGCAATTTCTGCTATTTTTACCTCCAGAAACGGTTCAAGTTCCTCAATAATTACGACTTTTTCAAGTTTTTGCAAAAAATCAGTGATTTCTTTATAATTTAAAGGATAAATCAACCCTAGCTTTAAGATGGGCACATCATTCAGACCTAATTGATTCAATGCTTCCATAGTGTATCCAAAGGGCATACCGCTTGTTATAACCCCAATTTTATTACCCCCGGGAAAAATCACATTTATTTTTAATTGTGGGATAATTTCTCTAATTTTTTCTATTCTTTCGTACAATCTAATGTGGTTATTTATAGCATGTGGAGGTAATGAATTATATTTAGGAATGTTTCGAATGAATTTTCCTTTAGCTTTGCCCTTTACTAGTTTTCCTAACTCGACATAGCCTCTTGAATGAGCACTTCTTGTTGATGTTCTAATTTCAAATATAGTATCGTATTTTTCAGAGAGTTCAAAAGCTAATTTGACCCATTCTTTGCATTCTTGAGGTGTATGTGGCTCAAAACATGGTAGATGAAACATCCAAGTGTAAAATCGCTCGTTTTGTTCTTGATGTGAACCTAAACTTCCAGGGTCAGACCCAATAAGTATTACCATGGCTCCCGGATTTGGACCATTTAAGGCAATAACGCTTAAAGCATCGCTTGCGACATTAAGACCCACATGTTTCATCGGATTAAGGACTTTACAACCTGTCCAAGCCGCACCCGCGCATTCTGAAGCCGCTACAGCTTCATTAATGGCCCAATGATGGACAAAAAAGTCATTTAATTCGGGTTGTTCTCTCAATAACCGTTGAAAAGTCTCTCCAATATCAGAAGTAGGTGTTCCAGGGTACTGTGCTGCGAAACTAACGCCCGCTTCAAGACACCCTCTAACTATCGCCTCATTTCCAAGCATTAATACCTTTCCTTCTTCATCAATAAATCGCGCATCTTTTACTTGCAATTTGATCCTTTCTTAAAATTTTTAAAGATTAATTATAAATTTAAAGTCAAATTAGTAAAAAAATTTATTAATTTGTCTGAAACAGAAAAGAATAAATAATTTACTTTCAAGAATAAAATTATGTCAGATCAAAAAATTTACTATAAACATTGGCCTGCAAATGTTCCAAAAGAAGTAGAGATTCCAGAAGATATAACTCTCGTGGATTTTTTAGAGAATTCTGTTAAAAAATATCCTGATAACATCGTAACTTATTTCATGGGATTTGAACTTACTTATACTCAAATGTTAGATATTGTATATCGCACAGCAACTAAATTAACGGAACTTGGAATTAAAAAGGGTGATGTTGTTGCACTCCAATATACAAATAACCCAGCATTTATTGCTTATTATTTTGGCATTTTAAAAATTGGGGCAATAGTAACGTCATTATCTCCCTTATTTAAGAGCTTAGAAGTTAAAAGACAACTAAATGATAGCGAAGCTAAAATTTATCTTGGATGGGAGGGGTTTTCTGGGATTGTAAATCCGATTATTAACGAAACGGGAGTTCAACATAAGTTTTACACTAATCTGGCTCCCTATTTATCACCCGACCCCATGGCACCCCTTGGATATGAAATTTCTGGAGAACCCACATTTGAAGATTTACTTCGAGAAACCAAACCAAATCCTCCTGATGTTAAAATTTCTTCTGAGGATATAGCAATGTTGCAATATACAGGTGGCACGACGGGATTTCCGAAAGGAGCTATATTAACTCACGGAAGTGTTAGTGCAAATGTCTTTCAAGCAGAAGCGTGGTTTTCTGAAAAAGAACCAGGAAAAGAAGTACTCCTTGCCGCATTACCATTTTATCATATTTATATGTGCTTTATGATGAATATTGCAATTCATAATGGATTTAAACTCGCTTGTGTGTTCAATCCCCGAGAACCTCAAGAAGTTATAGAAATTATAGAAGCAACTAAAGTAACACTTTTTCCTGGTGTAGCTGCCATATACAACAATCTGAATAATTATAAAGGAATTGAAAAATATGATTTATCATCTATTAAATATTGCTTAAGTTCTGCAGGGGCTCTTCCAGAAGAGATCCTAAAAAGATTTGAATCACTTACGGGATCCAAGCTTCGAGAAGCATACGGTCTAACGGAAATGTCTCCTGCTGTAACAGCGAATCCATTTGATGGAAAATTTAAAATAGGAACAATAGGCATGCCATTTCCTAATACTGAAGTCAAGATTGTAAATTCTGATGGAAAAACTCTTCCTATTGGAGAAGTGGGAGAATTAATTTGTAAGGGTCCGCAGATGATGAAAGGTTATTGGAAAAGAGAAGAAGAAACAAAAAATACAATCAAAGATGGATGGTTATGGACTGGTGATTTAGGATTAATGGATGAAGATGGTTATTTTCAATTAAAAGCTAGAGCTAAGAATTTAATTAAGTATAAAGGACATTCAGTTTATCCCCCAGAAGTCGAAAATTTATTGTATAATTACGAAGCAATTGAAGAATGTGGCGTTATCGGAATTATAGACGCCGAAGGAAACGAAAACATAAAAGCTTATATTGCTTTAAAACCTGAATTCAAGGGTAAAGTCACCGAACAAGACATTATCGATTGGTCCAAAAAAAATATGGGCTACGAGAAATATCCTAGATTTGTAGAGCTTATTAACGAAATTCCAAAAACTGCGGTTGGAAAAGTGTATCATCTTGAATTAAAACAAAAAGAAAAGCAAAAAAAGCAATAAAAGCGCCTTAATCAGAAATTTCTAAATATTTTTTTTTTTACTTGAATAGAAACTATTAAACCGATTTCCAAGCCAGTGGCGCCCATGTTTAATCGTGCAATAATTGGAATCAAAAAACCTAAAAAAAAGAAGCCCAAGCTATTCCATATTACGATATGGACCATTGAATTGAAATCTTCGGTGTAGCGGACCTCTTTATCCCTTAACTGCATAAAAGAATTTTAAAATAATTATAATTTTAACAATAAATTTATAAAATCATAATAGGAATAATATTTTATCATTCTTTGCTATAATAACCAAAATCGTTACCCTCTTATCATATTTCAAGAGTTTTTCTTAAAATTTGGGGAAAATTAATTAATATACATTAAAAAAAAGAAATTCACGCGTTTAATATGCCTTAGGTAAAATTATAATTTCTTCCCTATGGGTTTTAAATATCCATTTCAGACTTTTGCCATAATTCTAAGTCGAATATCTCGTGTTCTTTTACTATTCTCCTTGTGATTAGTTCTTTAATTTCCAACTTATCAATAGTTCTTCCTTCTTTTTTAAAATCAGTACCACACAAAATAGAGGTCAAATTAATAATCGAATTAATTATCGGTGTATTGATACCAAGAAAATCACCTAAAGATGCTAAAGGTACTAATCCGGTAGGTACATCTTCGGTAAAATACCTCGTATTTAATCGATTTGGTGCTTTAATATTTTCATAAGATTTTACATGTTGTATTGCGTCATAAATATTTTTCTTTTCAACACCATAGGATTTCTTTACCCATTCGCAGAATCCAAATTGCTTCAACCCTAATACATTGAAAATTTTATTTATTTCTAATTGAACAAATTCCAAAACTTCGCATATACGGGAAGTGGCTCCTTCTTTATAAAATTTAAATTCTCTTCCGATATTCATGGACCCTGCATTTAACAATGATATTACGGGATGTAATAACATGCCTATATTTCTTAGTGTAACTTCAAGATAATCATCCACAGGATTTAATTGAGGAAAAACATCCTTTAATGTATCATAAATAAAAAAAGTGTTTTTTTCTGGAAATGCCGAAAAATCAACAGAATCTTTAATTTTTAAGATTTCAACCTTATTTTTTTTTAATTGTCTTGAAGTAAAAAGTAAAGTTTGAGTTTCAGCAATAAAAACAGACAGATTTCCTCTTTCTCTTGTGATAATTCCATGGAATTCAATGGCCCCAAAAGTTCTTCCTGGATTTAATAATATAATTTGATCCTGAGTTAAGTATGGAGCAATTTTTTTAGCAAGATCTTTATGTCCTGAAGCGGGTATTACAACTAAAATTACATCAACATCTTTAATAGCAAGTTCTAAGTCTATCCTAATCAAATCGATTGGAAATGACCCTTTAATTTTACCCTTCGCTTTAACAGCTCCTTTTTTCTTTATATCGCTAATTTTTGTATATGAGCGGTTATAAAGATTCACAGGATGCCCCTTCGAAGATAAATATGCAGCAAATGCTCGGCCTCCATTTCCAGCACCTATTACACAAAACCTCATCTATCCATCACCCCTATGATGGATTTAACTTTTTGTTTTAATAAATCGGTTGTAGATATTTCAAGAGTATTAAAGATAATATCTTTGATTCTTTGAACCTCATCGTATTTTTGTTGTAGCTTTTTATCCCATGAATAACAAGCACCATTGATCATTTTTGTCTTAATATTACCTAACGCAAATTTATTATTTTTCAAGTGTGGAGCATCGAATATTCCATATTTTACGAATCGGTTTAAAACCTTATAATTTGTATATGGATGTTCAGCTTCTATAGCATCTTTTGCTAAGAATGGAATTAAATTGATAATCCATTGTGCTTGTTTAATTAATTCTTCTTTTCGCTTTAGAATTTTATCATCAATGATATTTATATTACTGGAATATACTCGATTTATGACTTGATCTACAATATTACAACTTTCTATTATATCTTCGGGTCTTGCAGCATGATTTGCTTCAGAATGAGAAACAACATGAACTATATCAGGTTTTATAGATAGTTGTATTAAAGTAGCTGCGGCTAAATGTCCTTTTGCTTTATCTAAATTTAACGGTATACTTGCCAAACCCGTTCTCACTTGCCTTATTATAGAAAATGAATCATCAATCAAGGTTTGAAGTAAATCGTCTTTTGCAAGAATTTTGGCGAGATCCATATCAAAAGAGCTTGAAGGTGGTGTGTTGAACATGTATTGTGCTATAAAATGTTTAACACCTAATTCTTTGGCAATAATTCCACAGAGATACATGTCAGCAACAGCTATTACATCAGGTGCATCTCTAAGACTCCAGTGATGTGGATCATTTATTTCAACAGGTATATCGTGCTTTCCATGCCATGTTATAGCTTCTAAATGTTGTTTTATTGATTCTTTTAATGTTAAGGGGCCCCTGCCGTCCATTTGGTTAAACCAATAAATTGGTATTGCTGCCCAAGCATTTCGAATTGTGTCTTGGTATAACTTTGCTAATTTTATAAAATCACGTGTTCCGGCATATATTCTGAGGAGGGGATGATTTCCTCTTAATCTTGCTTTATTTAATTCATTAAAAGCCTCTTTAGCTCTTAATGGCACTCCACCAGCGCCAGATAGTTCTTTTATTTGATTTTCTGGATGAAAATAATTTTCTAGAGTATTTTGATCTGGAGCAATAGATATTACATCTAATATTTCAGAATCGGCTATTTTTTTTATTCCTTCTATCGTATCATCTAAGCTAGCTAACCCAAAATGAGCCCTTATTATAGGATAGGGTTTTTTCCATCGTATTCGAGAAATTAAATCCATCGGAATATCTAATTTCTCCAAAATACTACCCTTTTCGTTTTTTAAAATTGAAATTAATTTAAATTTTGATTCACTTCCAACAAAATATTCATTAAATTTATCAAATTCTTTTGCGACTTTAACAACTTTAGGAGTTCCTGCAAAAAATAATCTTTCAGGTTTTTTCTCTAAATTTTCATACTTTTTAAAAAAATCTTTGAGTAAAGGTCTAACTGTTGAAGGCGTTAAACGATAACTTAAACCAACAATATCGTAATTATCCTTTTGAATTTCATTTATAATTATTGCTGTAGGAGTTGCGGGACCTAAAAATTTACACTCATGACCTAATTGGTTTGCAATACTAATAAAATTATATATACCCGCAACATGAACACATTGTCCTATACACGCAGTTAAGATCCTTTTTGTTACTTTCTTTCTTAAATAATAATTATTATCTATATTTTTCAAAATATCACCTTTCCTATTTTTTTAAGAATGATTATTAAAAGAAAATTTCAAAATTTATTCTTAAAATCGACTTGTATAAATTACACAACTCAATTTTTTTATGTTAAAAATAGGCATATAACTCTTACTTTGGGTGTTTATTAAATTATAATCTCTAACTTTATATAATTATAATAAGCTCTTTGTATATAAATATAACGACCGTTTAAATATGAATAAAACTGTTATCTATTTAAATAAATAACATATTAAGTAATATTAATGTTTTATAATTAAAAACATTTATATATACCTATATATATACTTCTATCAATAAAAATTTATATTTTATCTTAATATAAAGAGAAGTGAAATAGATTTCCGAAGCTAAAACAGTAAAAGGGGATCGGAAAAAAACAATAGAAATCATACAAAACATTTATAAGGTTTTAGATGATAAAAAACTCTATACAATTAGCGCCTTATCCCGTCAAATTAATTCGAACTGGAAAACAGTTAAAAATCAAGTTGACCTTATTATAAAAATTCAAGATATGCCTAAAATTGAAGTTCTTAATGCTTCAAAACAAATTTTAGTAAGAAGATTATAAATAAAATTAAGAAGAAACATATTATCTGTTTGATATTTATTCTAAATATTTAAGAATTATCATTTATGAAAATATTTTTAATTTTAATTTTACTTTTTCTTCAATTTTGATTTAAATAAGTTTGATTTGTTAAATTTTTATCTTTTTTCGTTATTGTTTTCAATAATTTTTTACCTTTTCTTTACTTTTTTTTCTTGAATTTATCAATTTATGAAATAAAATGTTTAATTTTTATAATTAGATAAAATAACTTTTAAAAAAAATGTGCGTTATGGGATAACAATATTATCAATATTCATCACAATTTAAATATTATAATTTATTTACAATAATGTGAGGTGATAATTAGAAATGGTTGAAATAAATTATTCTTACAAAGGAACTCAAAAAGCTATAAAAAATTTTGAGAATATAAAAAAATCCATCAAAGGATTATATGAAATTATAAATTTTAATCTGACAGATGATGATATCTACTTTAAGACCGCAACTGATAATCTTACTGGACTTTATCAAAATTTTTTGGAGATGGCTCCCTCCATGCAGCGACAAGACAATAAGATTCGGCACCCTCATCTTTTGCCTTTTGTGCTTTTGTTACAACTTCATCTGAGGAAGG
>JAUWRB010000062.1 GCA_030610785.1 Promethearchaeota archaeon
AAAACAAACTAAATCTGAATCCCAATCGTTTTTTTTAGAATAATTTTCTTTTATTTGAATGAATTCTTCTCCGCTAAGTCCTAACTCGGCTAATTTTTCGTCCCTTTTACATTTAAAACCAAAAGTCAATGAAAATCCTGGTTTACAACAAAAAGTCAATGCCCGATAATCGCCTCCCATGCAAATTGGTATTGGAGCATTTATTTCCCATCCTGGGATGTCCCGAACTTTATCTTGTTCTAATTTTAGCATTTTTTTTAGGGTAAATTAGATACTTTTTATCAATAAATCGAGGTTAAATGCATGAATTGAAATTAATTTAAAATAAGGGCTCAGAGGGGGTATTAACCCCAAAAAGGTAAATCCTTTATCGTTTGATCCCCCGTCTAGGGATGTATGCTGCTTAAACACGTATTTCTGTCTAACCATTCACAGTCCCCAATTCTACCATTAAACTACCCGAGCCATGATTAAATTAAATACTTAGGAGTTATAATTTTTCTTGATAAAAAAATTTTCTTTTATTTATCCAACTTGTCATTTTCTTTTATAATCATTATTAAAAAATTTAGAAATTGATTAATCGCATCGTCTAAATCTCCAGAATTATCGATTATAAAATCTGCATTTGGTAGTCTTTGATGAGTTCTTGCTCTTTCAATTCTTTTTTTTAACAACTCTCCTTTTTCTCTTCCACGTTCTTTAATTCTTTTTAAAGTAATTTTGAAAGGGACTTCAATAAATACTACTTTTATTTTCTCATATCTCTCTCTCGCTTCATCAATTATTGTCCGGCTCACGTTAACAATAACAGAATGCCCATTATTGAGCCAATCGTCTATTTCTATAGGAACACCATAATCTAATCCGTAAATGTGCCATTTTAATGCGAATTTTCCTTGATTTTCCATTTCATTAAATTCTTCAATTGAAACTGAATAATTATCTTCTGTTTCAGACGGAGGTCTAGTAATGAATCGTTTTATCAGATGGACTTGTTTGAAATTTGGTGGCAACTCATTAATTGCGCCAGAAATTATAGAATCCTTGCCTGAGCCACTGTTTCCAACAATTAGAAATAATGTACCTGGAAATCTTTTTTTTTTCGTTTCTTTCACCTAATAATGATTAAATTTAAAGGTGTTTGAAATAAAGTTTTCATTATTCAAAATCTTTCCATGTTTCTTTAAAATGATTGAAATTAAAAATATAATTTTTTCTCATACAAAAATTATAATGTTTAATCCTAATAATATCAAATTTATTAATAATTAAGAATAATTAATGATAATAAACTCTTAAAAAGAAAAATAAATATCTATAACTTATTTAATCATTTAGAATTCAAATGAAAAAAAATAACAATACAATTTCACTTGAAGATGTTCCAGAATCGTATCAAAGGTATTTAGACGAAATCTATACTATTTCGAGGAAAAAAAGAGGAGGTTGGGTTTCTAATAAGGCACTCGCAGAAAATCTAAGTGTAAAACCAGCAAGCGTCTCTGGAATGTTAGAAAAATTAAGTGCTAAAGGTCTTATAAATTGGGAGCCAAGAAAATCAATAAGATTAACCCCAAAAGGTAAAATAATTGCAATTCAATTGAATGAAACACATTCATTATTAAGAGAATTTTTCGAAAAAGTATTAAAGATTTCAGACGAAAATGTTGTAGAGAAAATATCTTGTGAAATTGAGCATCACATTACTAAAGACGTGAAAGAATCGTTTAAAATATTTTTATCAAATTATTTAGACTAGGTTTAATTTCAATATTTAATTGTCTGTTTTATTCAAGGTAAATACTAATTATTTTAATAAGAAAAAAAATGTCAGAAAATTTAAAGAAAAAAATTATTAAAGTTCAGGATTATTTAAAGAATTTCTCAAATTTTATAGAATTAGAAGACTTTAGGTCTTTTCTATTGTTTACATTAACAAGTCAGGCTCCATCGAACATATTATCTCAACTGGGTTTAGGAGGGTCTAAAGATGTTATTAATTTACCTTATAATCCGATTTTTAAAATTTATTATCAGAAGATCAATTTAATTTCAGCCGGCACGTTAATAATTTATGTTAAAAACGATCCTATTTCAGACGAGTTCATTTTAGAAAAAGATGATCCGGTATTTAAAAACTATTTAAACCCTAACGAGATGAGTCTGGCATTTCGGGGAAAAGAAAAATTTCTTTTTCCTAAGGTTAGCGATTGTTCCTCTTTCAATAATAACGATAATTTAAAAGTATCGTTAAAAATTGATGATTTATTTCATTCGTTAGAAAGTTTTATAGCTGTAGCGGAGCCAAATTCATTATTCGTGCGTGACGCAGAAGTTTCTTCTGAACCTGATTTATTATTTGCTTTTAACATGATGCCGCAGATGCCAGGAAAGTTAAATGAGAAAGTACTAAAAATCGATGTTTTTATGGATCCCGAACATAAAACAAAAGATATAACTTATTTAAAACGCGAAGAGGATTATACATTAAAATACATGAGTGATATCAAGGAAATTAGTCATGCTGAGCTATATAAATCTGCTTTTTCATTAATATTACGCGTAAAATCTTTAGATAAACCTTACTAATTTATTTTTTTAATTCATTCTAATTTTATTTTTGTTTTATTTAAATTAAATTTAAAATTTTATTCATCTTAAATCAAGCAGTTAATATCATTAAAGCATTAATATATTCAATTTATAACTTATCCGAAAAATTATATTAAATATATAAGATATAAAACTCAAATTATAAATTCCATTGGTTATTTAAAATGAAAATAATAACAATAAACTTACCTGAGAAATATTTATCGGCAATTCAAATTCTAAACGATTTGGGGGTCTATCCTTCAAGAAGCGAAGCTATAAGAAAAGCTTTATTAGATTTTTTATCAAGCGAATTAGAAATGTTCCAATCGCTCGAAGATGACAGCTTTAGAATGCTTGTAAGAAGTAATCTTGAGAACCGTTGTTAAATTCGCTAAATCTCTACACTTTTCCTTTTTTTTTATTTCATGATTATTAAGTAATTTACATTTTCGAATAAAAATTTATTTTTATAATAAAATATTTAATATTGATAGAATAACGGTTTAATCTTTCGATTAAAATAGAACTTAAAAAGAATATTGGAGTATAATAATGAAAATCGTAAAATATTACAATAATAGTGATGTTAGACTTGAAGAAATGCCCAAACCTCAAATTGGTTCCGAAGAGTTCTTAGTTAAGGTAAAAAAATCAGGAATATGTGGTTCTGATATCCTTGAATATTATCGTTTTGCTAAAATGAAAAAACTTGGCGTTGATAATCTTGTTCTTGGTCATGAAATGGCGGGTGACATCGTTGAGGTTGGAAAGGAAGTAAAAAACCTCAAGGTGGGAGATCGTGTGTTTGTTTCACATCATGTTCCTTGTTTTAATTGTCATTATTGCGAAATGGGACATCATACGGCATGTAATTTGCTTCACAATACAAATTATTATCCCGGGGGCTTTGCTGAATATCTAAGAATTCCAAAAATTAATATAGATAAAAAAGGAGTTTATATATTAGACGATAATGTTTCGTACGAAGAGGCTGTATTTATAGAACCTTTAGGCTGCGTTTGTCGTGCCCAGAGATTATCAAATGTTCGAAAAGGCCAGACTCTCTTAATTTTAGGGAGTGGTGTATCCGGACTACTTCATCTTAAATTAGCTAAAGCAAAAGGCATAGAAAAAGTTATAACAACTGATATTAACGAATATCGATTAAAAAAAGCTAAAGAGTTTGGTGCAGATCGTGTTATAAATGCACAAGAAGACATTTTAACGGAGGTTAAAAAAGCAAATAATGATAGACGACCTGATTGTATTATTGTTTGTACTGGTGCTTTATCGGCTGCAAAACAAGCGTTAGAATGCGTGGGTCCTGGATGTACTATTGTTTTTTTTGCTGTACCTAAACCAGGGATTAATCTTGAAATACCAATTAATAATTATTGGAGAAATGAAGTCACAATAACAACCTCTTACGGTGCAGCCCCTCAAGATTTAGATGAGGCTTATAATTGGATACAATCAAAAAAAATTGAAGTTGTTGACTTAATTTCGCATAGATTGCCCTTTAATAGATCCAAAGAAGCTTTTAAAATAGTATGTGAAGCGAGTGAATCGATGAAGGTCATTTTAGAACCAAATATAAACGAATCTTAAAATAAATCTAATTCTTTATTGTTTTACTTAGTCTAACATGTTTCCTAATGATCCATGCTTCCCAAAATGTATAAATCTCTAATAAAAATCCCTTCATTTTCCTTTTGGGAAAAAATAAATCCATTTTTAATAGTTCTTTAACTAATATATCATCTGAACATGAATTGATTCCTAAAGTCATTAATGCTTTGTCTACTCTTGCTTGGTTACTCTCGATTTTATTTCTCATGTAATCAAATGGGCTCGTATCTGGATGATTTACGATATACGCATGGCTTGAAGTTAGTTTATCCGCGTGTTCCAAAAATAGTGCCTCTGCTCTATCAATGTCTTTCATATATTGAAGTATAGAACATTCTTTAAATCCATACCATGGTCCAAAGCCATCACTTCCGGGTTTTGATTGATCAAATCCCAAGCAACTTACATGTAATATTTTCTCTTTAGGTAGGAAAAAACCCACGTGTGATTTTGAATGCCCTAAAAAAGGGATCGTTTGAATTTCAAAATTTTCAAATTTTAATATATCTCCTGGTTTAAACGTGCTTACTTTATTACATTCATGATATCTATTAATTTCTCCAAATTTTTCTATTACAGAAAAGTCCATGGCTTCATTAAATCCAAAACCCTCGTAAAAATTTTTGAGATCTTTTAAATAATTACCTTCAAGATGCGGCGCATGTATTATTGCCCCACATTGCTCCCAAGCATGTACATGGGCAATATGATCCATGTGTCCATGTGTACATACATAATTAGAAACTGGACCATACTTTTCAATTAATTGTTTAACTAAATGACTCTCAATATTAGCATCAAGAACAATGGCTTTTGAGTTACGCCCTTTTTTGGGTAGAATAATGAGCCCATCAGAACAAGAAAAGTAAAATGGTGGCTTTTTTTGGTGAAGCAATAATATATTTTCTGATATTTTAATAATTTGAAGGTTTTGAATCTTAAACGAAGTCATTTTTTTTAAAAAATATAAAAAAAAATTAAAGACCTTTTGGCCCAGATTTATAAATTTCGAATGCCTCATCCACCGAAGCATTCTCGTGCACGATAGACCTTACCGCTTTAATCATCCCTATGGGACTATCACTTTGGAAAATATTTCTTCCCATATCGACGCCGACCGCGCCTTTATCAATAGCATTTTTAGACATTTGTAATGCATCTTTTTCTTCGATTTTTTTCCCTCCTGCAATTACCACAGGTGATGGGCAAATATTCGTTACTTCTTCAAAATTTTCACAATAATATGTCTTTACGAATGTAGCTCCCATTTCAGCAGCCATTCTACTGGCCATTCCAAGATACCGAGCGTCTCTAACCATTTCTCTACCCACGGCCGTGACTGCTAATGTTGGAATGCCGTATTCTTGTCCCCAATTAACTAGTTTAGATAAATTAATTAAACTTTGTTTTTAATATTATCCTCCAACAAATATAGAGCAAGTTAAAGCTGACACATTTAACCTTAACGCATCGTCAATGGTCACGTTAATTTCCTCGTTTGATAGCTCTTTAAGCATGCTTGCTCCTGCTGATACCCTTAAAACGATTGGAACATCAAGTTCTGCCGGAACACAATTTCTTAGCATTCCGCGAGTTAACATTAGAGCGTCTGCGTATTCAAATAAGGGCATTAAATTGTCAAAACTTTTTAATTGACCCGGAATGTTACCAAAATATCCGTGATCTATCGCCAACATTACACAATGTCCAGATTTAGGTTTAATAATTCTGGAAAATCGATTCGCCATTCCCCAATCCATATTAATTTTCACTTTTTAAGATTTTCTTCATATCTATTTAATTTTTAATTATAAATTAATTATCATTATTTTATTTTTCTAAATACAAGATCAATAAAAAGAGACTTTTTATTTATTCTTTAAAATCACTAATAAAATAAAAGAAATTGAAACACTTAAAAATGAATTACGCTCAAATTTATGGACTACGGAAACCATTTAAAAGGTTTATTTGATAAATATCCCGTAATAGAAAGTTTTTCTCAATTTGATGGATCCTTCTTTGACGAGATATTAGGATGTGAAGTTTGGTGCGATGGTGGAACTCCTTTACCAAGTTTTGGAGGGCCTCCTTTACCAATTTTTTTTCACAAAAAATCTAAAAATTCTTGCACTTTGTTTTTTATTTTTGAGGTTAATTTTGAGTTAATATTCCGAGTAATAAATATCTTTATTAGAGTTAAGCGGTATTTTGTTATTTTTGGAATTTTTAATTCTTTTGAAATTAATTCAATTAAATCGTCTTCGTAAATTTCTTTAACATTTGATAAAATGCTTTCTACTAACTCTGCTTCCTTTATTAATTTTGATATATCCTGTTGGATAATTAATAATTGTTCTTTTTCTTCAATAATTTCTAAAGCTTTTTTTAAAGCAGCTTCCTCAAACTTTAATTTCTCATCCCATGGTGTTTGTAAAATATTTAATTGCGAATCTATCAAAAGTGCGTCTTTTTCTTTAAGTTTGATTCTATTATAATCGATTTCATCGAGAAATTGTATTGAATGGGTTGTTCCTTTATATTTTTCGGGCATCAAGTTTTCTCCAACCTTTATTAATAATTCTGAAATATCGTCCCCCTCCTTTTTTTTAATAATATAATGAGGATAGTTGAAAAGTTTAGCATGAATTAGACTAAAAAGACCGTAAAACCCGAACCTCTGTATTAAGCCTTTTATAGTTATCCAACCGGGTTTTTTATCTTTTGTTTTGGCTTCTTCTATTGAAACGGACATTAGAAGGTCAATTTTTTCGTATCCTCTAATTATTCCTTTAGTGTCTACAAAAACAATGAATTGATGTTCAGGACAAACCGCGCCTGCTGGAACTTGCACCTTTATAGAACCAAACTTCTTTTGAGTAAATACTGCGTCTGGAATCTTTATACTTTTTACTGTTTGGCAGAATGGGCATGTAACTTCAAGACTTCTATATTCTATTCCCATTTTATTTATCAATTTTAATATTTAATTAAATAAAATCAATTTTAATAATTAATTAAATAATACGGTATTTTTCCTATTAATTTTGACTAATTTTTTAAAAATTAAATTTTAAATGAAAAAATCATTTATATTTTTATTAAATTAACAAAAACTAAATTTTAAAAGTAGGTTAAAATTTATGCGGTTTGGAATTACACCAATAAATATAGATAATATCACGAGCATGTTCGATAAAGATAAAGGACTTAGTAGTTTCTTAAATTTTCGATATTCCGATGTTGTGTTAGATGCTGTTGAAATGGGTTATCAGCATTGTGAGATGACATTGGATTTATTCCAAATATTACAGATTTCTATAAGTGATAAAGAAATTCAAAAATTAAAAAATATTAAAAAAACACATGATATTACATATTCTGCTCATTTACCTATATGGAGTATTGAACTTGCAAGTCCAAATAGATTCATACGAGAAGCTAGTGTTGAGAGTTTAATAGATTCGTACAAAAAATTAAAATCTTTGGAGCCTGAAATTGATGTATTTGTACTTCATCCTTCAGGGGCCTTTGTAGCAGAAATAATGAAAGCTGATATTGAAGAAAAATACAAGAAATTTATTAGTAATTTATTCATTAATCTTGCTGTTCAAAGCGTTAAAAAATTTATCAAAGAAACTAAAATCGATAAAACTAAAATCGCAATTGAAAATATAAAATTTCCATTTGAAGGGACCCTCGAAATCATTAAAAAACTTAATGGTCCAAAATTATGCATTGATACTGCTCATGCTTTAGGAGGCTATTCTGGTGAAATCGATCTTGTTGAGATTACTAAAGAAAACCTCGATCTTACTTGCGAAATTCATTTACAAGATTTTAATGCAGGGAAAGGTGCAGACCATGCGGCTTTAGGAACTGGAAATTTTCCCGTGGAATTTTTAAAAGTTATTTACGACTACGATTTTAAAGGGCCAATAGTATTTGAATTATCTTTCGAGCAAGCGAAAAAATCGTTATCTTTTATAAAAAACCATGCTCCAGAAATAAAACTACCCGAAATTAAAAGTTAATCCTTTTAAAGAAATCTTAGAGGGACATTGCATACCGATGTCTGCAATAATGTGGATTGAAGCAGTTAGCATTAGTATAGAAGGAACTGGAGGAACAGAAACATTTCCAACACAGGAGAAATTATCCATGCAAGTTCCAATTTATAGAAATATTAAAAAAAAATTATTTTGATTCATTTATTAAAAAGCCAATACAAATCTTTAACACATTTTCTAAAGATCCTCTTTGAATTTTATCGAGAGTATCGTGCGGTTGATGATAGGCTTTGATGAAAAATGATAGTTCCATGGCCGCTAATGTTGTTGCTCTAATACCTACTTTTGAGAATGCTGTAGCATCGGTTCCACCTGAGATTTGCCCAATTAGCTTTTCAAGAGGCCTTGAACCAAAGGTTTTTGCATTAACTTCCACTAACTTCGATGCTTCGACTAATTTATCAACAAGTTCTTTAGAATGAGCGGTTCTAGTTGTAGGCTCATATTCAATAATAATTGGGTTTTTCACACTCTGAATTCCATCCATATTTACAACATGGCTATTATATTTCTTTAACTCATCATAATGAGCTTCTGCATATCGATAGGCACCTCGTAAACCAGCCTCTTCACTCCCAAATGAAATTAACCTTATTTCAGTATTGGGTGGTATAATATCTCTATGAACCTTTAAATATCTTCCGATACCAAGAGCTATAGAAACTGCACTTAGGTTATCTACGGCGCCTGGCACTTTATTTGCTTTTTCTCCCGATGACACGAAAAACCATAATGAAACTAATGGTATTATACCTATAAGCAATACAGGATAAACTATAGAGAAAAACCATTCATAATTTGCAAGAGTGAAAATTGCTAGGATGAAGAACAATCCAGAAAGCAAAATCCAAAGAAATAAAATCCCCATTCCTAAAAACAAGACAATTGGGTATCCAAACTTTAAATATCTAAGCAAATTAAACTGTAAAGCGCTATCATGATGCCCGGAAAATATAATTATGTTTTTTAATTCTCCTTGAGCTTTGATTTTTCCCACAACATTTTGAGAATCCTTTTCCTTAAACAAGGGATCAATAAATTCTTTATAATTAAAGAACTCGTTATTAATTATTAAGAATGCTATAATGTTTAAACCGAATGCTATACTGGCAAAAATGAGCAGAAAATCAGGTAGGAGTGAAATAAGAAAAAAAAGTCCGAAAGAAAGTAGCACTAAACTAATATCAATACGAATCCACCCAAGAAATGCTCTTGGATGTAGTTTAAACGGCTCGATAGTAACCTCCTCACATGTCTTTTCCATCTCTTTTTTAATAATTTCTGCGCCTTTTGCTTCTTGCGGGCTTCCAGGGATACGGCAACCTGCTTCATCAATTATTTTTTGTATGGTATCATACATGTAGTTAGAGTCTTCAGCTGAAAGTTCTATTTTCATGATATTTTCTTCAAATTTTTTTATTATTTTATTATATAAATACAATGAAATATTCAATTTTAAAGATTATAAAGGTTAAAAATAAAAAGATAAATTGTAAAAATTAGTAATTAAATTGTATAAATTATCTTATTTATGTTTATCTTGTAGACTCTTCAAAGATTGACTATTATACCATTACTGAGATATGTATGTAATATAATTTCACTTATTAAAAAATTATTCTTATATTGTTTGTAGCACATTCTTTACAATAAGTTTTTCCTTGATAAAGCAGCCAACAGGTTCTATAGTGACCGCAATCCAGTTTCCTCTTAATATATTCCTTTTTTCTCAAAGGGGTTTTCATAGAAGTATTAATTAGATTTTTTTATAATAAATTAATTTAATAACAGAAAAAATTGAGTTAATAAACATATTATACCAAAATTTCTAAGACACTCAAGATTTCTCTATATCTCGTGCGGAGGGTCACTTCTGTAATATTTAATGATTGAGATACAGCTTTCTGGCTAATCCTTTCATTCTTAAATTTTGCTGCTATATAAACAGCAGCCGCACATATGCCTCTTGGATTTTTACCGCATATTGCTGCCTTTTTGGTGAATTTATTAAGAATTGATATTGCAAGTTTTTCAATTTCAATGGATACTTCCAAATCAGAAATGCATTTAGGCACAAAAATTATTGGATTTAATGTAGGAGTCTTTAAATACAAGATCTTTACCAAAATCTTATAACATTTCTTGATTCTTATTGGACTTAAAGCTGTTTCATTATAAAGTTCTTTATATGTCATTGGGAAACCATTTTTCTTACAAGAATGATATATACACGCAGCCATCATTCCAATTATCGAACGACCCTTCAATAAATTTAAACTATATGCCTTTTTATACATCTTCAATGCTTCTTCTTTAAGATGCTCTGAAACATTTAAGTTGTGCCCTATTCTTTTTAATTCCGTAATTGCAATCAGCATATTTCGGCTTTTCCACGATATTTGGCCGTCTATTTTTACTGCCCGTTGCAATTCGGGGTTCTTAATATTGAACTTGTTAATATAGGTGCATAATTTAATATCGGGAACTAAATAATTTATAGGAAGCCCCGAGTGAACTTTCTCACTCTTTTCTTTTTGAGTAAAAGACCTTTTTCCTGAATGCTTGGTGTCAATCTCGCGTTCCACTACGATTAAGCCACACTGACAACAAGCTCTCTCACCTCTTTCCTCCGCTAAAACCACATGTCCACAACATTCTGGACATACTGTATAGATATCGCAGAACTCATTTATTATTACCATTTTTTCATACCTTCTTTTTTATTCTTTAAATGTTATTTGCTTAGAGATTCAATTTGGTTCAGAGACTTTTTTAATTATCTCACTAATTTTTTCTAAATTTATAGGTTTTAATTCAAATCCAATTGCTCCTACATCTTCGACCTTCTTTTTTATATCTTCTTGAGAAGTGACAAAAAAAACTTTTGAATTATTATCAATTTCCAAGATTTCCTTAGTAGTGTCGAGACCATTTTTTAATGGCATTTTATAATCCATTAAAATGAGATCTGGTTTTTGGTGTAATTCTTTAAACATTTCTACGGCATCTACACCGTTTTTTGCTGAAGCGATTATGTTATGCCCGAGAATTTGAAAAGCTTTTTCGTAATAATTTCTTAATTCTTTATAATCTTCAACAATGAATACATTTACCATTAATTCTTCTCATCTATTCTTTTTTTTAATTATTATACTCGCTTTTTAATATTTTTTGTAATATCCTTTTTTCTCTTTGCTTAAGAGTATTAATTTCTCTTCCACTTTTAAAATAATTGTCAGGGGTTTGAATAAAAAAAAGGTTAAAAATTAAATTCATGCAATTTTCCGCTTTTTGATTTTCTGAATCACTTAAAATAGCATTAATCTGTCGAATTAAAAATTTATTACAACAAAGTTTGATATTCTTTTTAGTAAATTCTTCTTTTTTATTATAGAATTTTAATATCGCATCAATGTCATCCATTTTTTCGTCACACATTCTCGTTTCTCCAATTAATTCTCTTTTATTTCAGAATTTAAAATTCTGAGAAATTGTGTAGAGCTCTCATTATCAAGTTCTTTTCGGGATTTACCTTTTACATGGAAGTGATCTGGAACATCTATAAAAAATAAATTGAGAATTAGAATTACGAGATTTTGAACTTCTGATGATTGATATTCATTTTGGAATAAATTATTTAGGTATTTAAAACACCATTGTTTGGTATCAGTTGATTCCAAATCTGTATTTTGAAAGTAGTTCAAGATCTCATCGTATTTATCCAATTAATTCACATTCTTTTATTATATATTCATTCTTTAACGAATTTTGATAATTACAAGAGAAATGTCTCGTAAGCAATAAATAATGATAATAGAAATCATACACACAATATTCCAATTTGCTCTTAGAAATGATTATATCATTATTTTTGTGATACAATTTTTCAAGAATATCCAATAAATTATTCATATAAAATCCTGCTTGTTTTTCATTATATTTTAATGAATTCTCGACTAAAATATAGACAATGAAGTTATTTGAACGTTTAATGAAAATTGAATGATTTTCGCAATAAATTTGAGCCAAATCAGTTTTGAATTGTTTATTAAAGGAAGAGATGGTTGCACTCATAATTCCACTTTCTAATTTAAAACAATCATTTTCCCATTTATCATCACAAATTCGAACTAAAGGCACTCCCCCTTTGCTTGTTACAGCTAATAATTCAGGTTTAACAACAGAGGGCGTATGAATTTCCATTTTATATTTTACGCTCATTACCATTTTGGAATAACACCTTTACGCCTTTTCTTCAATTAAAATTTTTGAAATCCAGATATTTTGCAATCGTTGTTTTTCTTCTTTATCAACAAAGAAATATTTATCTATAAATCCAGAAGTACTACCACAATATAATAGAATAATTGAAAAAAATGTAATAATCGAAACAAAGAGCGATCCTTTATTTGGGAATAGACCATTGATGATTACATATATGCTTATCATAAATACCATCCCGTTTCGATTCTTCCATCCTTTATATGCGAGGTCTAAATTAATAATAACACATATTATTGCATATAAAATAAAAATAGAAATCAGATTATACAAATATATTGCTAAACCAATGTATAAAGAGGATATCATTGGTAATAGATAAAATCTTTTTAATTGTTTTAGATATAGAATAAAATCTAATGGGAATGTAATCGTTATTAACACAAGGATAAAATAAAGGGTTAAACCTCCCCCTATAGTGAAATCTATAGATAGTCCTATTAGATTAAAAAGTCTAATAATTGTTCCCATAAGTATAACAATTGTAAAGAAAAATACGAATATTTCTAAATTATTACGATTTTTTTTCCACTTTTTTAAAACCGATCTTTCAATTAAGATTAAAAGGAATATTGAAATAATCTGAATAGCTATAAAAAATTCTATCTGTTCACTCATTTTTCATTACCTCCTGATTAAATGGTTTAAAATATCCAAGTGAGAAGAAAATTATAAAACCTATATAACTAAACATTATAATTCTTATTACGAAAGGCATTTCCTCTATAATTATGACACTAAATGCTAGAGAAAAGAATACCGCAACACCTAACGCTCCATTATCCTTAACTCGAAAGGCAGTAAAATATAGGAACACGATGTTTATGATCCCGACAAGCTTGATGTACATATCTAACCATTCATAAAATCCTGTAAAAAGATAAAAAACACACATTCCCCCAAAAAAATACAATGGAGCGAAGTATAAAACTTCCCACTTATTTATGTAAAAAATTAATATCAAGCCCAATGATACCATCAAACCAATAAAAAAATAATAGCCGCCAAAGTTTTCTTGATAAAAAGCATCTTTTAATGATGGTGTTGCAATCGGACTTACGGTAACAAAATATTCGATAATTGATAAGAATGCAAAACAGAGAAATGTATTGAAAATGATAATTCTGATGTAATTCCAGCGTCCTGTTGATTTTCTTTCTTTAAATAATTTCCATCCAAGAATGAATGTCGCTAAGGGGATGAATACTGCACTAAATACTTCACTGTAAAACTTTAAAATATCTAAAAGAACTTCTTCCTCCATTAGAAGAAACTCCCCCTTATGTTTGGTTTTTGTTCTTCATACTTAGAACGTGCTTCAAATATAATATTAGAGAGATTCAACTCAATACCCTTAATATTAATATCTTTTTCTTCATAAATTCCTTCATAAATATTACTTAACTGAGATACTAAAATCTCTTCACTTAAAACATTATAATTTTTCATTTTTTCTATTAACACCTTTAAAGACTGACTTTCTTTATCTATTAAAAAAACTTCAGCAAGGCTAACGAACGTAAAAGAAACAGACCATTTTTTTAAACGGATACTTTCTCTTGTTT
>JAUWRB010000165.1 GCA_030610785.1 Promethearchaeota archaeon
GTGGTGTATCAAAATCAGTCACCTTAGACTTCTCTTGGCATCAGTTTAAAACTATATTAAATTATAAACTTGAATGGCGTGGCAAACATTATCAAGAGGTAGGTCGCTTTTTTCCCTCAAGTAAGCAATGCTCCGTTTGCGGACATAAGAATATAGATTTAACGTTAGCTGAACGCGAATGGACTTGTCCCGAATGCGGCACATGTCATCATCGAGATAAAAATGCCTCAATAAATCTTAAAAAGGAAGGTATTCGCCTCTTAAAAGAAAGAGGTATCACGGTCATTAGTTGACCTACCGTTGGGACGACGGGAAGTTACGCTTGTGGAGATCGTGTAAGACACCGTTTAGGTGCAGTGATCGAGGAAGCAAGAATCCAGCTCCTTTAGGTGCTGGTAGTTCAAACATGTTCTATTCATTTCTAAGAAAGTAAATTAAAAATAACCTGGATAATTGAATAGGAAAAAATAAAAAGTAATAATAAAAGAGAAAAAATTTTTGTAAAATTTAAATTTTTAAATTTTTATTTTCCAAGATTTCTACTCTTATATTTGGATCTTTTTTATTTAATAAATCTTTAAATCCTGATAAATTCTTGCCCCAATTATGCATCGGTATCACTATTTCTGGCTTAATATCTAAAGCTGCTGAGCACGATTCCTCAAAATCCATTGTATAGGTGCCTCCACATGGTAAAAGGGCTACGGTAATGTTTTTTAACTCTTTCATTTCAGGAATTCTTTCACAGTCTCCTGCGTGATAAATTCGTTTCCCTTCAGTTTCTAGTACGACTCCTGCCCATTCTTTACTTTTTGGATGAGTTTTTTTCTTAATCGTGTATGAAGGAACTAATTTGATTTGAATATCGTCCATTTCAAAAATTTCATCGAATTTCAATCCTTTCCCGTTAAAATCTTTTAACTCTCTTGAGATACTGACCGGACCTAATAAAATAGTAGAATCTTTCCAAAGCGTTTTTATCGATTTACTGTCAAAATGATCGTCATGAGAATGAGTAGAGATAATTATATCGGCTTTTTCCTCACCTTTAGTTATTTGATAAGGATCCAAATATATTATCTTTCCGCTATTTGTTTTAATTTTAAAACCAGCATGAGAAATCCAAATAATTTCCAAAAATTTCACCTTATTTTAAATTTTTAATATTAATATTTCAATTTTTTTAAGTTAATAAATCATATAAGATTTTCGTCATTCAAGCAATCTTAACCTTTTTTTTTCTCAAGAATTTCTTGGCGGAGTTTTAGTGCGCCTTGAAAATTCGGATCAAGTTCTAAACAACGATTACATATATCTAAAGCGTTTTGAAGTCGTTCCATATCTAAAAGTAATCTCGCTAAATTGAACCACGCCCGGCTATTATTAGAATCGAATTCTAACGACTTTTTTATTAACTCTTTTGCTCTCTCGTGTTCTCCCTTGCCGTGGTATGCAAGACCTAAATGATTCCATAATCTTGCTTCTTTCGAATTAATTTCTAAACCTTTTTTACTTGCTTCTATTGCTTTATCAATATTAGTTATTTTCTTATAAATATCTCCTAATTTCTCCCACGCTTTAAAGTGGTTAGGTTCTAATTCTATAACTTTGTTAAAAGCGTTTATTGCATCATCAAAATTGTTTTTTTTTTCGTAAATCCCTCCAATTACCATCCATAAATTAGGTGATTTCGGCTCGATATCAATCACTTGCCTAAATGCGTTTAATGCTTTATCAAAATCGTTTTTTTTAAAGTAAATATTCCCAAGAATATTCCATATTTCTGGTAATATTGGCTCTATTTCAACGGCTTTTCCGAAAGCTTTAATTGCATTATCGAGTTCGTTTTTTTCCTTGTAAATCTTTCCTATATTAACCCAAGCCTCCAAATTTTTTGGCTCTATCTTAACGGCTTTTCCGAAAGCTTTTATTGCATTATCCAATTCTCCCTTTTTCTTATAAATCTTTCCAAGATTGTTCCACCCTTCTAATAATTCTGGCTCTATCTCAACGGCTTTTTCGAAAGTTTTTATTGCTTTATCAAATTCATTATTTTCCATGTAGGCTGAACCGAGATTATTCCACGCAATTGAATGCTCTGGATCAATCTCTACGCCTTTTTTAAAAGCTATAATTGCCTTTTTAAAATCATTATTTTCCACGTAAGCAGAACCGAGATTGTTCCATGCCTCAAAAAATTTTGAATTAATACTTAAGGCTTGTTTAAACGTGTCTATTGCTTTATTTAATTCTTTTTTTTCTTTATAAACTAATCCGAGATTATTTAAAGCGTTTAAAAAATTGGGATCGATATCTAGCGCTTTCTTATACGCTTCTATCGCCTTATTAAATTCTCTCATTTTTTTAAACGCCGAACCGAGATAATTCCAAGCGTTTTTATATTTAGGGTTAATTTCTAAAGCTTCTTGATATGTTTCAATGGCTTTCTTATACTCCTCATTTTCAAAGTAATTATTTCCTTTTAGAATATTGATTTTAAATTTTAACGTTTTTGCCCGTTTCCTATATTCTTCTATCTTTTCTTCAGATCTTTCTATTATTGTTGGATTATCGCTACTTTCTTTAACTTTAATTAGATTTTCAGCTGCGTTTAAGTATTTTTTTATGGCTTGTTGGTATTCCCCTTTCTGATCGTGAGCTATGGCTTCTTTAGCTTCTTGTAATGCTGATTCAAATACTTGAATTACTTTCATTATTTAATTATTTTTAAGGAATTTATAATAATAATTACATTTCAAAAAGAGTATTTAATATTAATTAAGTTTAAAATTTTTTAAAATTATTTTTATCATTCCAATTTTCTTTCGGTACTTTTACTCTCTTTAAAGGCTAAATACTCTACCGAGTTATCAAAACCGTATTTAATGGCCTCCAAGTAATCGTGAAAATTTGTAAATCCTCCTTCTTTGATATTAAAAATATCCTTGAATCCTTGGAAGTCATCTTCTTCTGTAACAAAACAGATCCCTTCTTTAACGATATATAAATAGAATTGATTTTGATCGCCATCTTTATTACAAATAAAGACAACATCGTGTTTTTCTTTAGTTATTAGTTTTATGAATTGGTTTTTTTCTAAGAAAATTCTTTTTATCATTTCATCGAAATTATTTGTAAATATGATTAGTGGAAAACTTTTTCTTTCTTGTACTTCTAATTTTGGAACTTTTCTTTCAATCTCTAAGACTTCCTCAATAAAATCTTCCTGTTTCACGATTTCTTTTTCCAAGATTGTTTCATCGTTATAAATTTGTACTTCTTGTATTTCAGCACTAATTTCATTAATTATATCTTCAAAATCTCGAAAATTTGTTTCTTTAATAGCTTTATTTGCTACATCTAGGAGCTCATCCATGTTATTAGCAATTTCATTTTTATTTTTCTGACTTATTAAATATATTTCAAAATCTAAATTGAATTCACCTTTTTCTAACATGTCTGGACCAGGGTTAGTCCAAATAATCTGACCAAGATTGTCTAATGTCCTTAATATTAAAAATACTCTGAGTTTCTTTAATTTGCATGTTAATTTAAGTCGGATATAAATTTTGTAAAAAATATTATTAAAATCGCATTTAATTGCTTTTAACTCTTCAAGAGAGATTGGAGTAATAAATTTTTTTTTAAATTCTATTTCTGAATCTTCAGCACTACTTTTTAACTGTATTAAATCTTCTTGTTTTTCTTTTTCCAATTTATTATCTATTACTTTTTTAAATTTGTCAATACTTATTTCTTGTACAACACTTTTTTCGATTTCTAAGATCTCATTTAACACTGATATTATTTCGTTAGTAGTTTCCTTGCTAATAAAGTAGATTTCAAAATCTAAATCAAATTCACCTTGTTCTAGTAATTCTGGCTCGGGCATGCTATAACAAATTTGACCAAGATTATTTAACGCTCTGAAAATGAAAAATAATCGTACTTTCTTGAATTTACACGTTTCTTTAATCTGTATTGAAATTTTGTATAATTTTTTATCAATCAACGCTAATTCAAGGTTTTTGGGGGAGATTGGATTAATGAAGGTTATTTCAAATTCTTTCTCAAAATCATCAATATTATCTTTTAAACGGTCTAAATCTTCATTTTCAAGGTCTTTAATCTCTCCTTTTTTTATATTATTAACCACTAACTTTAGAATTTCGAGGCTTTTAAACATGAGATTTATAAATTGATTAACTTTATTTTCCGGAATCTCTGTATCGGTAACCTTTTTTAACATTTTTTCTATTAGAAGGTTGAATTTTAAAACATTTTCAAGATCAATCATTTTAATAAGCCCTGTTAAACCATTAAATACAAAAAAAAGTTCTTGAATCGGCTTAAAAATAGTTGGCTCTTTTTCAAATTTGATAATTTCTTCTTCGATTTTATTTATAAGTCCTTCTGTTTCGGCTGTAAAAAGTTCTTCTTCTTCAGATACCATATTCTTATTAAAAAATTATTTTATAATCAAATAATAAATAATAATTTCATTATTTAAAGTTACTTAACTATGATTTTTCGGCTAAATCTAAAGCGTTCAAGCGTGATATCTTTGAACTATTCAATAAAATTCTTTAAAATTAATCTTCCTTTCTGAATTTCCATTCGGGACTTTCAAGAGATGTTTTTTTTGAGAGCCGAAAGATATCTGCTTTAGTAATTTCTAGCTCACTTAATCTCTCCAGAAACATCTTATTTCTAAAATCTGGTAGTTCATTCAATACTCTTGGTGTTGAAATTCCTAAAAAACCTAATTTTTTAGAAATTAAATATTGAGAAAAATCATCTTTTTTATCAAATTTTTTTTCAAAATATGGATTTTTTATTGTAAAATCATTATTATATAGTTCTTTTATTTTAAGATGGTTTAATGGTAAAGAAGATTTCATGATCCGGCAATTTGGACAATTTATTTCGTCTAAACCGTGAATGCAAGTCATTATTTTTTGAACTATCTGATTTTTTTCAATTCTGAATTATTCTAATTAAATCTTAAAAATAATTAAATTTTATCTTTTGTTTATTTTATAATTCTAATTAATTTTATTTTATCTTCTTTTTTATTATTAGTAATGAATGAATTTTTAAAAGAGATACTTTCAACTTGAAGATGTAATTAACCAAAAAATTGAAAAAAAATGACAAAAGGAATAATTTTATCAGGAGGATGGGGCACCAGATTACGCCCTTTAACTTGCACATTACCTAAAACACTAATACCTATAGTTAATAAACCAGTAATAGAACGACAAATGATTCATTTAAAAGCTGCAGGTGTTAAAGAAATTGTTCTTGCCGTGAGCGTAATGTCCGATGCATTAAAAAATTATTTTAAAGATGGAAAGAAACTCGGTATAAAAATTCATTATACTGACGAAAAGCATCCAATGGGAACAGCAGGAGCGATAAAATTGGCAGAACATTACTTGAAAGATGAAAACTTTTTCATGTTAAATGGTGATGTTATTTTAAACTTTAATTTTAAAGAAATGTTTAATGCTCACGAGCAACGCAGCTGTATTGGGACAATTGCCAGTAAAATCATTGATGATCCATCGAGATATGGTGTTTTAATAGTTGATGACGAATCTAAAAAAATATTACATTTTCTTGAAAAAAACGAATATTTACCTCCCAATGGAAAACAAGTGCCCATGCCAATAAATGCGGGAGTTTATCTTTTGGAACCAGAAATTTTTTCGTATATTAAACCAAATAAAAACATATCAATTGAGAAAGATGTTTTTCCAAAATTAGCTGACGAACAAAGGTTGTATCATTATCCGATATCAGGTATTTGGAAAGATATTGGTAACCCAACCGAATTATTACAAGGAAACATTCTTTTAATGAAAGACATATTAAAAAATTTAAAAGAAAAAAAAAACAACTTAATAGACGACACTGCTAAATTAGAAGGAAGGGTTGAAATATTTCCTCCTTGTACGATTGGAGAAAATGTCGTAATAAGAAATAATTGCGTGATTGGACCAAATGTTGTGATTGGAGATAATGTATATATTTCCGAAAACACGAAAATAAAGGAATCTTTAATTTATAACGAGGCTTACATCTCAAAAAATGTTCAAATACGAAATGCAATTATTTCCGATAACTGTTTTATTAAAGAAAATGTTGAATTAAAAGGTAACGAAAACGCGTTAGTAATTCTGGCATCGCATGTAGAGGTTTTAGAGAATATTAAGTTAATTTCTTCCAAAAATACACCTCTTACAGTATGTCATCACGAAAAAGTTAAGGAAAGTATAATAGGATAGTATTATTTCCTAATTTTTTCTTTAAATCTATCGGTAATTAATTCTAAATACGATTTTCTTATTGATTCTTCCTTTTTAATGCCAAATATGCTTAAAAATCTAAAAAGAATTTCGCTAACTTCGTTAAGATGTTCAGGCGATTCCGTGACGATTTCAACCTCTAAGAAATGTTCTTTTAAAATTGGAATATAATCAATTAAAGCTTCGATGTTATTATCTTCAAAATTAAATTCGTATAACTCTCTTTCCTTTTTAACGGTATATATTTCTTGAAATCCTAATATCTTTAGAATTTCTTTCATTTCTTCTCCATCGCTTATTTTAACTTCCAATTCCTTGCGTGATTTCGTCGTTAAATCTATTTTTTTTCCCTTATATGTAATATAATAACGACAGTTCTTTTTATTATCCTTGTCGTGTTTATCATATTCAATGGATTTGCGAATTCTTAACGCCTCATCAGTTTGTCTGAAATCTCTTAGTTCATTGGGCATGTTAAAATAAGTATCTTCGTGAATAAGCGAAAATTTATATTTTCCATTCTTTTTCTTAAAATTCTTTCTCATTTCATCGGGATTAAGAAGCCGAACTTTTATTTCTACTTCGATCAATAATAACACTTTAATGATTTCTTACTATTGTAATCAATGATGCTTTATTAAATATTAATTATTATTATAATAGTATTAATTTCATGATGAGTTGATAATTAATTAACCAAGATAAAAACATTGTTCCAAAACTAGCAGAAAAATACGGTTATTTACCATACATGGTCAAAAGATATATTGAATTCTTAGGATTAGATCAAACAATAGAACTTTTAGAAGCTAACGAGCGCCCTTTAATCCCCTCTATACGAGTTAATACATTAAAAATTAAACCAGCAGAATTAAAGGAAAGACTAGAAAAAAAGGGATTTAAATTAGAACCTATTGAAAAAGTGCCGCATGGATTTAAAATCTTAAATGAACCTTATAATTTAGGCTCATTACACGAGTTTTTACAAGGTTATTATTATTTACAAAATGTTGCCTCAATGTATCCCCCAATTATCCTTGATCCTAGGCCTAATGAGGTTGTTATTGATATGTGCGCAGCTCCCGGTAGCAAATCGACTTATTTAGCCCAAATAATGAAAAATCAAGGGAATCTTGTCTTAATCGAAAAGAATCAGAAGAGAATCACTGCTTTAGAAATTAATTTACGCAGAATGGGTGTTAAAAATTCAATTATTTTCAATTTTGACGCTGTGTCCTTGCCAAAATTAAATATTAAAGCAGATAAAATCTTATTAGACGCCCCTTGTACGGGAGAAGGACTAATCCGGCAAGATATTAGCAGGAAAACAAGTAGAAGCCTGAACGATATAAAAACAATGGCAAGAATCCATCAAAGATTACTTACAGCAGGTCTAAAAACGATGAACCCAAATGGACAATTACTATATAGCACTTGTTCTATTGCTCCCGAAGAAAACGAGATAGT
>JAUWRB010000207.1 GCA_030610785.1 Promethearchaeota archaeon
ACCTAACTTTCCTTTCGAAAAAGTTGGAAACATGATTCAAGAAGAATCGATAGATATCCTAGATAATATAATCTTTATTCAACCTAAAGATTTTGATAATTTGAACACCATCGTATTTAATTTAGAATTTTTAGTTTTAAAGAATCTTAGACAAAATGACGATCTTTTAAGTTTAATTATAGTAGATTCTATCACCGATCTATATCGATTAGAATTAAACAGAGAGAAGAAAGAAAAAAATTTTAGCCTTAATTATCAATTAAATCAGATTTTAGCAAATTTATTGTACTTAAATCATTCTTATAATATCGAAGTTCTAATTGTAAATGAAATTAGTCGCATGAATCAAGATGGTAAGACCATCGAAGTCCAATTGGGGAGTAAAGTTATTAATTTTTGGATATCTAATGCTATTAAAATCTCCCGCACGGAAAGAATAAACAAGAGAAGATTTCTTTTATCAAATCACTATGAAAAAAAAATTTTAGAATATATATCTGTTTTAACGGAAAGTGGATTTAAGTAAATATGAAAGTGATTTAAAAAGCAAAAAAAAATATAATACAATTATATTAAATTAGAAATCTAGCATTCCATTTTCAATCTAAAAATGTAATTTTGCTATATTATAAAAAAAAATATCAAGAATCATACCTTATTATTAGTTAAAAAGATTAAAAAATTTTTATCATGTTGAACAAAACCGAAAATATTAAACTTTCAAAATATTTAGAAAAAAATTTACCTCATTACTTCCCAAATAGGGGCGAATTGATCGATATAATTGAAACAATTGCCGAGTCAACTATACCTATTCGTGGGCTTCTAGAGCGAGGAATAACTTCCCAAGAAATACATTTTAGAATGGGTATTGAAGAACCTAAAGGAGATACTAAAAATATTTACGATGAAGAACAAATTCATGAAGATGTCCTTACTCATTCAATAATTCTTAAAACTTTACAAGAAGGTGATACTGATTTCTTATTTGTTGCCTCTGAAGAGGCTGAACCTGTCTTAGGGAATGGAAAATTTGGAATTTGTACTGATCCTGTTGATGGATCTTCTAATGTGGCAGTAAACCGTACCGTTGGCACTATTGTAGGAATTTTCGATGAAAGGGGTCAGATTGTCTGTAGTTTCTATGTCCTCTATGGTATTTTTACTAATTTAATTTTAGCTGTAGACGGAAAAGTAGCCGAATTTATTCTTGATACGGTTCCATATAGTTTAACCTTTTATCATTATGTGTTTCACCAATATTTATCAATGCCAGATAAAGAAGAAGGTGGTATTAGATGCATGGGAGGAGATTCTACTCAATGGTCTAAAAAATGTAAAGCGTACGAACAATTACTAATTAATAAACGCGTTAAAAATCGTTATAGCGGTAGTTTTGTTGGAGATTTTCACGCAATAACATATTATGGCGGAATTTATTCTTACTTTCCTTCTCCGAAAGGTAAAATCAGACTATACTACGAGTGGCTTCCATTAGCATTTATCGCAAAAACATTAGGTGGCGAGTTTTTAATAATTGGTGAAGGAGATAAAATGGATGAAATAAAAACAATTGAAGATGTCGACCCCCTAACAAAAGATAATATAGAAAAAATTCACGCTACAACATGCGGCGGCCTTCTTGGAAGTAAAAAAATTGTTAATTTATTTTTTTAAAATAAATTATCACTCAAACTACAAAACGATGGAAAATAATAATCTTATCATTATTAAAGAAGGATCTACAAAATTTTATATTCATGAAAGAGATTTAGATTCAATTCCATCCAAGTCCATGAGCATCTTTTATAATAAAAAGATGATCATAAATCGAGATATTTCAAATCTAGCAATACAAGTTTATAGCAAATTATACAAGCAAGACCTTGTAATGGTTGATTCAATGGCTGCTTCAGGTATAAGTTCTATTAGATTGTTGAAAGAATGTAATAATATTAGAAAGATATACATCAATGATATTAATCCTATGGCGGTTGAACTTATTAAAAAAAACATTAAATTAAATAATTTAGATAAAAAATCGTTTCAAATTGAGGTTTCAAGAAAAGATGCTAATTATTTATTTTCTGAGATCGCTCAGAAAAATTATATCTTAAAAAATGAATATAATCAAAAGCCTAATGTTATATCCATCGATCCTTTCGGAACGCCCAATCTTTATATTAATTCGGCTTTTAATGCTATTCAAAGGGAAAAGGGTTTAATGTGCATTACAGCAACTGATACTGCGGTCTTACATGGTGTACGTCCTAAAGCTTGTCTTCGAAAATATATGAGTAAATCTCTAAAAAGCGACTACTGTAAAGAAATAGGGGCTCGGATTTTAATCTTTTTTGCCTCAAGAATTGCAAATGTCAATAAAATTGGTATAAAACCACTCTTAACATTTTCTTCAGGACATTTTATTAGAATTTTTTTATTAACTTACAAAAGCAAGGCAAACATTTCAAAAGATTTTAAGAAATATGGTTATATTATTCATTGTAAATGCGGTTATCGAACTATAAATGACAATAATATCTTAAAGATTCCTAAAATTTGTCCAACATGCCATTCATCAGACAAGTTTGATTTTGCTGGTCCTTTATGGTTAGGTGAATTACACGATGAAATGTTTCTTAAAGAATTAATAATCCAAAATAATAATTCTGATTATCAGAACAAAAGAATAAATAAAGTTTTAAATTTTGCATTAGATGAATTAAACATGCCAATTTCTTATTATAATATTCATAAACTTTGTCAAAATTTGAAACTCCAAAATGTTCCAAAAATAGATGTTATATTAAATTCTATCAAACAAAAAGGATTCGTGGCTTCAAGAACGCATTTTGATCCTTTAGCAATAAAAACCAATATGGATATTGATTCAATTAAACAGTTTTTAAAAACATTATAAAATAAATTCAAAAAATAAAAATGACTAAAAATCCAGCGTTTCATAAAAGAGACCCACAATATAAAAAAGCTAAGCGTCAAGGGTACCGAGCTCGCTCAGCATATAAATTATTGGATATTCAAAGAAAATTTAATATTTTTAAAAGAGCTTATTACATATTAGATTTAGGAAGTGTACCCGGTTCGTGGCTTCAAGTTGCTAAAGAAATTGCCGAGGAAAATTTGGAGAAATATAAAGATGCCAATTATCATAGGGATTATTATCGAATCATGGGTGCTGACTTAAAAAGGATTTCTCCTCTAGAAGATATTAAAATTATTAAAATGGATATTACTACTCCTGAATTTCAAGCAGAAATCACTTCATATTTCGATGATAAATTAGATCTTATCCTTTCAGACGCAAGTATAAATAAAACTGGAAATAAGTTTATCGACCAAGTAAGACAAGTTAATCTTTGTATTAAAATACTTGTTCTTACAAAATTTTTAAAAAAAAAAGGAAATTTTATCATTAAATGCTTTCAAGGAGAAGATATTAATAAGTTTTATAAACGCATGAAATTGGAATTTAAAGTCGTGAAGTCATATAAGCCTAAATCCTCAAAAAAAAACACCAATGAAATATATATTATTGGTTTAAATAAAAATTAAGCGTTAATTTTTATGTTTTTTTTTAATTTCATCAAAATTTATGTCATATCTTTCTCCTTCCAGCGATTTTTCAATCCAATCTGTAAGAAAAGGACAGTTTTGTGGATTGAAATCGTTGTCAAGATTCGTATCATTACATTTATCTATAAAAGGGCAAACGAAACAAGGGACTTTACTAAATGAGTTCCATATTCCGTCTTTTTCTTCTAGCTTTATATCAATTTCTTTTATATCGGGAACTTCTTGCTCGTAATCATCAATTGAAAAAATGTGCTTTGTCCATGAACTAGTCATTAATTCACGTTTTAGCTTTATCCGTGATTGCAATGATAATACGTCTAAAATCTCGTCTAAATCGTCGCGATCCTTTCCAATAATCTGGAGTAATTCATCAAAATAAATATCTTTTTCTCGATTAATGATATTTAGGGTCATTACTTCGTCTTTTTTAAGACCACGAGTAAAATCTTTCTTTTTTTCTTGTATTCTTTTAAAACGCCTTTCAACATCTGATGTCTCATCAATCTCTCCTTCTACTCGCTCTTTTATCTTACATTTATGACGACTAAGATAGGCAAAACTTTTTCCGCAATAAGGACATATTTCTCTTTTTTTTTTTGCCATTCAATTAATCTCCAAACACTTAAAGGGATTTAACTTGAATATTGTTAACTCTAAACGAAAATGTTGTAAACGAAAAATTCTAAACTTCTAAATTTTCGTTTAGAGTTAAATTTTTGCTTTTTCAAGAAATTTGATTTTTTCTTATTAAAAATAAGATCTTTTTTAATAAATAAAAATAACTATTTAATTTTAATTAATAAAGAATTAAAAAAATGAACCTCTCTACAATTTTAAATGTTAAAAAATCTCAAGTTATTAAATCAAGTCTTATTATAAATGAATTAAACAAGAAAAAAACAGAAAAAATCGTATTAAATTCGGGTTCTAATAATCTTGATAAAGTTTTAGGAGGAGGGTTTTACTCGGGTAAAAAATACTTGATTTTTGGAGCAAATATGACGGGCAAGACTCAATTATGCCATCAAATCTGCGTTCAAGCGTTTAAGCACTTTTCAAGTGAGGAGGGGGGAAAAAAAGTCAAATTATCGATCTACCTTGATACTGAGAATACTTTCCGTCCAGAACGGATAAGAGAAATAGCAATAGCAAACAATCTAGACGATAAAAAAGTATTAGAAAGTATTTTAGTAGGAAAAATAATGAGTAATTCAACTTTACTATTCTCGTTAAATGAAGCTGAAGTAAAAATAAAAGAAGAAAATAACCCTTTACTTGTAATAGATTCTCTAAATAATCATTTTAGGTCTGAATTAGGAGATAAAAACTTCTCTTTTTATAAAACAAAAACAACTTTTTTAAAAATTTTAACTAAACTTGATGAAATTACTAAAAAATTTAATTTAATTACAATTGGAACGGCACAAATTGCCCCAAACTTCGTTGACGAAGCTATTATTAAAGAATTGCCCGTAGGACATCAATATTTAAATCATTTTTTTACAGAACAGGTGTATTTAGATTATAAAGGTGAAAAAAAAGGGTATGCTCAATTAGTTAATTCTTCTCAATTTCCTGAAAAAAAATTATTATATAAGATCACCACTGAAGGAATAAAAGACCTTAAAATTTAACTTTAAATTTTTTTATAAAACATTCATGTTCATTAACTCTTCGATTGAAAGATAAGTGAAGTTTTCTGACGCAATTTCGGAATTAACAAAATAAATCTCGTTTGTAAATTTATCTTTTAAGTTTTCAATTAATTTCATGGCATGCTGCAATTTTTTTATTTTAATCGGATTGCCTTCCTCATTTTTTATAAGCTCCGGTTTAGAATACTTACCAATAACGTTTTTAAAATCCATCCCTATAAGAAATAATTCATGCTTTGGTAATAATAAAGTGCGTAAAAAATATAGAATTCTATCGCCATCCGTAAATCCTCCCGGATTTAAAATATTCTTCAAAGGCTCCACTTGAGTTGTCGCTATAATGTTTTTGAAATTAAAAATTTCCTCTTTAAAATGTTTTAATCTATCAATGTTATCTCCATGTGCGTGTATTACCATGAAATTCGTACAATTAAATTCTTTTTTAGTTATTCCATCTAAATCCGTGAAGATTGAGTTGATGTGGATTTTTTTTTCTCGTAGGAAAATTGAGGCTCCATCTGCTGCTAAATTTACGCTATTTTTAAAAATCTTTTTTCTCTTTTTTTTCAATAATATTTCTACAGTTGTTTCAAGAGAGGGACCGCACCCAAAAATTATGATATTGGATTTTTCTTGTAGTTGTTCCTTAAATAATTTCAAGACGCTTTCGAGATTCCAATCCTTTTTTTTTTCCAATAACATTGAGAAGTAATCACGCGCCTCGCAGTCTTTTTCATAATCGTAGTTAAAATCTTCTATTATCTGATAATAATACTTTTTGAATTTTCCGTAATAGTTCATTTCCTCTTTAAGTTGTCCGACCATATTCTCGTATTTTTTTTA
>JAUWRB010000221.1 GCA_030610785.1 Promethearchaeota archaeon
TATTGATTGGTTTTACGCTAATTTTTTGAAATACTTTAAATAGTTTTACTAATTCATTTTTAGGAATTCCAGGACCATCATCAATGATTTCAGTGATTACTTTATCAGATTTACGCTTAATTCTCATGCTTATTGCTGATCCATTAGGTGAAAATTTTATTGCATTACTGATGAGATTGTTAAGTACTTGTTTAATTTTAGTCTTATCAAAAATTAATTCAGGAATATCTTTATCAAATTTTGTTTCTATTTTGATGTTTTTTTCTTCAGCAATTAATCTATTAAACTTTAAACATTCTTTCACAAACTCAACATAATTATTCTGAGTTAAATTTAAAAGTCTTAATTTTCCAAGGGGCTATTTTTGACCGATTAGATTGTAATAGCAAGAGTTCGTTATGATTAAAGTCTATTTCTCTCAATTGATTTTTTATTAATTTGCCCTTGAATTCAAGATAAAACTCCTCATTACTTGGATTAAAAAGCCTTATAAAGGAGCCATTCTCACGCCTCCATAAATTTATAACTGAAATTAAAGGCTTAAGAGATAAAAAACTACCAGTTTTTTTATTAAATTCCTGCGCGTTATCCATGTAAATTCCTAACAATTTAAAATAATACGAATTCACGTGAATTAAAGCGGAATGGAAATCGTTTTCATTAGTAATAGATATCGCAAATTCGTATATCCCTTTCTTATAAACCAAATTACTTATAACAAAATTTTCACGATTAATTACGAACTGTTGACTATTCTTTTGGACGTAAATAATCCCTCGCTTCGCTCCTTTTAACCATAAGAAGTCTAAAGTTTGAATTTTCGATCTTTTTGTCTCTTCCATTCCAAAGGGATAATTTACGAACGAGTTGGTAATTCTAATATTAGGTTTAAGAACAATTTTTTTTAACGAATTTGAATCTAAAATAAATTCAAGCCTATTTACTCCATTGTATTGGATTATTTCAAGTTTGAAAGTTTGATCGTTTAATTTTCCCATTATTTCATTTCTTTCTTCAACATCATTTGCATTTTTCTTCTTTAATATTAATTCATGAGTAAGATTGGAAAGAAATTTTAATTCGTATATATTCTCGTTCTTATATTTTATTTGAATGCTATCTAAATCTTTTGAAATCGTGATTTCATAAAAGAAAGATGTGTCAAATTTTTGTTTTTTGATATTATTTTCAGTTAAATTATAGACTTTGTATCCAAATCCAGGTATTTCAGCAATAAATTTTAATGTTGAATTTTTGTATTGAAAATTAATCTCTTCATTATCTCCCTTGAGGTCCATTTTTGAGGAATTCTCTAATTCACATTGAATAGAGACGATATCACTTCTTAAATAAGGTGTGGGATTAAAAATCAATATATTTTTAAAAATTTCATTTGTATTTTTTTTCTTTCTTCCCAACTCTTTTGATAAACAAATAAGAGAACTATTAATGAAATCATTACATTTGTTTTGAATTTCTTCAAGTATTTGGATACTTAATTTAGAAATAGTAATATTACCTTCCTTTATTTGCAATTTATTAAATTCTTCTCTACTTAATTGCGTGCGAGAATAATCTGCTGTTCGAGTGAAAGGAACGGCATAACAATCGTGAGCTTGAGTAAGCAATAGCTTTTTCCATGATTCATCGAGAAATGAATCGTTAGATTTTTTATCAAAAATTCCTAAGACACAATTAAGGATCTCTGCCGATATCAAGGTTATTTCAGAATTTTTATTATAAAGACACAATTTAGAAGAGAAAAAGATATAACTTCCAATTAAAAAGTCATCCCTAGAATACTTATACTCGCCTTCTTTATCAATTGCCCGAAATACTTCAGAACAAGATAAAAATTTTCCAAAAATATCTGAAAATCTTGAAATTCGCCATACTTCCTCTTGATACGGCTGAGGCATTATAAAATCTTCAATGGAAGAATACAAGATATAATTCACGAAAGGACGAGTAATTGCTTGAAATAATAAATTTGGTATTTCTCTAAAAAATGTTCCGTGCCAATATTCACCGTTAAATACGCCTGATTGATCGATTATTGCATCAATTGATGAATTATCTAAACCCACCCAGTTAATGCACGCAGAATTGGAAGTTGGGCTTACACCTAATAACCTTGTTCTTAAAGAACCGAATTTGATATTAAAACCTTTTAATATTTGAGGAATTTGAGGATGAAGGGAACTTTCAGAAGCGTAAAAAAGATTGGATTCTAATCCTAACTTCTTTAACACTTTTATTCCATGTTCAAATTGTTTAATATTAGATTCTGCTCCTATTATTAAACTATAAGGCTGCGAATAAGTGGGATTAATTATTTCAAATCTCCCAAGTTTAAACAATCTTAAAAATTCCGACATTTTATCAGAGAAATTCTCGTTTAACCATTCCAAACAACAGACCGCGACTTCTAGATTGTATGGCATGTTAGTTTTAATAGCTAATTGCATTTTTTTTAATAATGAATCAAGAGCATATTCGGGGGAGTCAAATTCACAAAAAGAAATATCGTTAATTATTACTCCACCATGACCTCCAATAATAAAAAAAATCTGCGGATAATTTTCCCGTTTAATAATTGCTTTAAGTTTTCTTAAAATTTTATTAAATAACTTATTTTTCGTATTTTTATTATTTTCTTCTATACCTTTTAATTTATTTATATTTTCTTTAATTCCTTTAAAATTAGCCTTATATTTCTTAATTGGGTTTTTATTTATGAAAATCTCGATTAAGTCAATAATCTTATCGAGTGCTAAAATATCTTCATTTGTAATTTTTAAATTGTTATTAATCATGACCATTACTCAAGACGATTTTATTTACACATTTCAAATAATAATATAAAACTATAATCTTTAAAATTTAAATGGTTTTTACGATTTTAATATTTAATAATTGATAAGTTAATTAAAAATAGAAATGAGATTTGAAATTACTAATGAATGCTGAAGAAATTGTAAAGAATTGGAAATTAACGGAAGTAATATTTGGAGAGGGAACTATAAATCAAGCAGGTTCAGTTGCGGAGGATTTAGGAATGAAAAAGGCCTTAATCTGCATTGGTGGAGGTTCTGTAGAAAAGCACGGATATCTTTCTAAATTAATAAAATCACTTGATAAAAACAAAATTGAACACGATTTGATAAAGGGTATTGAGCCTAACCCATCAGTAGGCACTATATATCGGATCGCCTTAAAAGTAATGCAATGTCAAGCAGATGGTTTTATTGCCCTTGGAGGAGGCTCGGTTATTGACGCAGCTAAAGCGGCTAATATACTTATAACATTAAAAACTGACGATATTCGTCCTTTTTTTGGTGTAAATAATATTGAAAAAGAATTCAAAGGTGATTTATTACCTTTGATTCCAATACCCACAACAGCGGGAACATCTGCTGAAGTAACTAAATATAGTAATGTCTCTGATTTGGTCGTTGGTGTTAAAAAACTCATTTCAGATCCAACCATAATCCCTAAAAAAGCAATTGTAGATCCTGAATTAACAATATCTTGTTCATCTAATTTAACCAGAGTTGTTGGATTGGACACATTAACTCATTTAATGGAAGGTTATCTTAATAATGTGCATGACAATGTTGATCCTGGTGCGAACGAACGAGCATTAGAAGGGATGGATTTGGTGTTTAATTATTTACCCCGAGCAATTAAAAATGGGAAGGATATAGAAGCTCGGAAGATGATGAGTTTAGCCTGCATTTTAGGCGGTACGGTTATCGTTTATAAATCAACTGGTGGACCACACATGAATTCATTTTCTTGGTTTTCAATAATGGACCATGGAGAAGCTTGTGCATTAATGCTACCATATTATGTTGGTTATTATGGAAAAAATATTCAAGAAAAATTAAAGAAAATTGCAAAAATAATGGGCTTAGATGATTCCGGAAATGTTACAAGGACTGTTGTTGAAGGAATCTTGGATTTTTATAAAAAAATAGGACAGCGAACAAGAATCATGGATTATGAAAATTTTCCAAAAAACTATATTGATAAAGCAATTAAGGATGCTTCTCAAAATCAAATGAAATTGGATAACATGCCGCGACCAATTCCAGAAGGAAAGCGAGATGAGATATTGAAAGTTATTCTTAATGGTGCATGGGAAGGGCGAATTGAAGATATTTTAAAATTATGATATCTCTTTCTTTATTGAATTATAAATTGCTAAGCACTTTTTCTTTCTTTCATGCAATTCTTTTGTATCTCGAGTTAAATGATCATATTTTTCTTTTGTTATGGGAAATTGTCTCATCGAAATAACACCTATTAACGATGCAATAGCTGGAGAGAAGCTAAAAAAGTTAAGCGTTTTAACCAATAGCAGATATTCTACCGTTTATATTTCTAATAGGTAGGAATTTATTCGATCAATTAGATGCTTATTTTATGGGTAAAAAGCAGATTTTATTAATTAAGATAGCTGAGTGAATAAACGTGTAATTATAGAAATTTGCTAGATAGAACTAATTATTTTATCATCATACTTAATATAATTAAATTTGTGTGCCTAGGGAGCGGAATTGTGGGGCGCCAAAATCCACTTTTTTTCGAAAAGATTGGGGTTTTTAGTCAGCTCAATAACCTTTTCTTGTGCTTCCCATTCATATAAATGATTTAATAAGAAACCGCCTTCCCAGAATTTCCACAATCCCTCCATAGTTTTGTTGGCCTTGGCATGTTTCATGATCGTTTTTGGGTTATATATTACTCCTTTTAATAAAAGGTCATTAAGTCCCTTAGGAGTTTGAGAATCAAGCATTTTAAATAGTTTTTCGCCATGAATATCTATTTTCTTTAAAATTTCCTTAAAAATTTCGGGCTTTTTATCATAAAGGAGTGTTCCATGGCTACTTACAAGAATAAAGTCATCTTGTAAATAAATATCTTCCATTACCTTAACTTCTCCTCTAATAGTTTTAATATTATTATACTTAAAGCCGTACCAAGGCCCAAATTCCTCAAGACCCATATCTGACGCAAGGAGAATCTTTCTATGCTTTTCGTTTTTATGTTTAATTATCATGGCAAAATGACCTGGTGAGTGCCCTGGGAGCGGAATTGTATCCAATATAGTATTTCCATATTCAAATTTATCTCCTGGCGTGAAGCCAATAACTTTTTTAATTTCTTTAAAACCCATAAAAGAGTATATCATTTCTTTCATACTCTCACCTACACCAAAATCAAGGGCGCCATTGATTTCAATAAAATTATTGATGTCAAGCATAATTTCATGCTCAGGAGCAGGGCAATAAATGTTAACATCCGGCATGAGTTTTTCAAAGATATGAACCCGATTAATGTGATCTAAGTGAGTGTGAGTAGCAAAATAGGCTTCGACTTTATAATCTAAACATTTAAGTAGTTGTCTTTGGTCTTTTCTTATAAAATTCGCATCAATGAGAATATTTCCGGAGTCATCAATGTCCTTGATTAGAATTGCATGACATTGCCACGGAAACTTATAATCCGAATTGACCAGATATATACCATCAACTAATTTTGTATAGGTTAGCATTGTAATTGTTTTGTTTTTAGTAAATAAAGAAAGAAAAATACATTAATTTTGCGCTATTATCTTGGGAGGGATGAATATTCGATG
>JAUWRB010000095.1 GCA_030610785.1 Promethearchaeota archaeon
AAAATAATAATTAAAAAAACATAAGTATATTTTTAATATAACTTGAATAATTAAATTTTATTTACTTTTTAGAATAAAGACTCATGTGAAAGAAAATTAGAAGAAATATAGTAATTACGATTATAACTTTTATTTGTTTCAATTTAATATTTATATATTTCTACAATAGCTTTTTTAGTGTAAAAGAAATTCAGGATAGCCCTTGGTCTGATAAATCTGTTTCTGGTGGCATGGAGGAAATGACAATGGCGTCTAGGATTGATTATTTCTTACCGATATTAATTATCGTAAATATTTTAATTATTGTAATTAGTTCTATTTCTGTAAGCAGATATCTAATAGATTTTGAGAATTTATCCATGATGACTAATCTATATTCTAGGTTATCTAAAAAAACAAAAACATCAAAAGAAATAATTGTTAACGAGATAAATAATGATTATTTATTATTATTACTTGAAAAAAGTCAAATTGAAGAACATTCAGATAATTTTTCAAAATTTGAATTAACAGCAATTTCAGATAATTTTCTTAAAAAAATTGATAAATTTAATTGGAAAAACGAAGACGAGAAATTTAAATTTATTAAAGAAATGCTTGCTTTAACTCCAGAAGAGAGAGAAGATATTCTTGGATATATGTTTAAAAAATCAGTGAAAAATTCATTTTAAACTCAATTATTTAGAGGTATAATAAAACTGACAAGCGAACTTCTTAATTTCGAAGACATCGTGCTTAATATAATTCAAGAATATTTAAATAAAAATCGTTGTTTTACAATTGATAATATTATTCCATTTATTAATGTTGGACTAAAAAAATACTCAAACAGTATTAATTACGCAGGAATACGGGAAATTCTCAAATCATTAATCAAGAAAAAGCAGATTGTTGAAGGATCTAAGCTTATTAAAGAAGAAATTTTAAATAATAAGAATAGAAAAAAGATTTTTAGTTATATATGTAATAATCCAGGAGTATATTTTTATCGAATTGCAAAAAAATTAGACTTAAGTAACTATATTCTTGCTTGGCACATTAAAATCTTATTAAAATTCAATTTTATTAGAAGTAAAGAAATTGAGAATCACGAGGTCTTTTTTAACGTGGACCTTCAATCTGATCTTGATAAAGATTATTTACTTTCATTGATTTCAAAAGAAAAAGTACAAAAAATAATTAAATATTTAAAATATAACAAAGAAGGTTGCTCTAAAACGCAAATGTCGAAAGCGTTGCACATGCATTCGACAACTATTGCTAATTACGTGGAAAAACTTGATAAATATGGAATCTTATTGAAAAAAAGATTAGCTAATAAGACGCTATATTTCTTCAACGAAAAAAAATTTTTACGATAAACAATACTCAGAATTATTTGAAATCTTTAAGAATATCTGTTATTTGATATTCTTTTTATTTAATAGCTATTTTTATTAGTAAATAATTTGAAAATTGTATATTAGAGTAAAACCCGTTATGAAGCTTCAAAATTTTGATATTATTGTTGTAGGCGCCGGCCCAGGTGGATCAATCGCGGCTAAAGTAGCTGCTGAAAATGGATTTTCGACTTTGATCATTGATAAAGAAGTTATCGGAGAAAAAGGAAGATATAAAGCTTGTGGTGGAGCATTAGCTTGGGAATTAGTAGAGGAGATCGATTATCCTGAAGAAAAAATAGCAAGAGTCATCGAATCTTTAGAATTACATCATGTTGATGGTACTGATTATTCAAAGAAAGGTAAAGGAGCAGTAGTTTGGCGAAGTACCTTTGATCAATTCTTAACTAATATGGCAATCGATAGTGGGGCCGTATTTAAGGAAGAAGAGGCTCTTATTGATATTAAAAAAATTAGAGATACTCATGAAATTGTCACCCAAAAGGGAAAATATTCCGCAAAATACATCATAGCATCAGATGGCGTCACTTCACCAACCTTAAAATTATTGAAATGGCCGTATTTTAAAAGTGAAGACTTAATTCTAACAATTACAAAAGAGATGAAAACGATTAAATCCGATATTGACGATACTTTAGGAAATGATACAGTTCATTTATTCTTTGGGGTTAAAGATTTAATACCTGTTGGATACGCTTGGTTATTCCCAAAAACAGAAACTATTACAGTTGGTTGGGGAAATCAAATTAATTTAGTGAAAAATTCAAGGGAAGAATTCAAAAAATTTGAGAATCTTCCTTTTGTTAGAAATGCGTTAAAAAACTCCACTCAAACGATTTTCAAGCCTCATTTAATCCCAGTTGGTTTAAGACAACAGCTTTATGAAGACAATGTATTTGCAGTTGGAGACTCAGGTGGAATCGTTGATCCGATAAGTGGAAAAGGCATACCTTATGCCATGATGTCCGGACAATTTGCTATTGAAGCCATTAAGGCAGGGGAAAAAAAAGATAGACTCGATAAAATTGGCACTTTCTATCGGAAAAGTTTAGATAGGAGATTTCTAAAAATTCTTGTAGCAAAAAGAGAAGCTCGAGATCATATCTTTCAAAATGATGAAAATATAAAGAAATTTCTATCACTATGGGAATCTCATCGGAGTTCCGAAATTGTCATGCGAAAACTACTTTAAGAGATGATATTAAATGAATTTTAGTGAATATATAAAGCTATATAAGCCCAAGATAAATGACGCAATAAAACTAATTTATGATAAAAAAATAAAAAGCGTAAAAAATGCTTTCTTAAAAGCTTATTATTCAGAATTAAGGGAATATTTTTTAGCAGGAGGGAAAAAAATCCGCCCCTTGCTTTGTATTGCAACTTATAACGCTTTCAAAAAGAAAAAAGATGATAAAATCGTATTTCCTAGCGTTGGAACGGAATTTCTTCACAACGCTTCGCTAATTCACGATGATATCATCGATAAAGACAATTTTAGGAGAGGCAAGCCTGCATTCCATTATAGATTTAGACAATATCACGAAATACACGATTTGAAAAAAATTCCTGCTGAAGATTTCGGCAATTCAATCGGTATAATAGGTGGCGATTCTGCTTTCTTTCTCGGATTAGAAGCTTATTTATATAACAATTTCAAACAAGATTTAAATGTAAATGCGATTCAATACTACGAAGAAGTTTTTAAAGAATTATGCGAGGGCGTTTTAATTGAGATTGACATGGTAAATCAGCAAAATCTGAAAATTCACGATTATATTGAAATGATTTCTCTTAAAACCGGAGCATTAATAGAAAAATCGATATTAATAGGAGCTAATTACGCAAGGGTTGACGATAAATATAAAACCTATTTATCCACTTATGGTAAAAATTTAGGAATTATTTTCCAGATTTCTGACGATATATTAGGAACTTTTGGAGACGAAAAAATTACAGGAAAACCAGTAAATGGAGATATTAGAGAAGGTAAAAAGACTTGTTTATTAATTGAAGCTTACAATACATTAAACGATAAAAAAAGAGCGCAGCTCAATAAATTAATAAAGATGCCGGAAATTACCGATATTGAAGTTAAAGAAGTTAAAGAATTATTTCTTGAAGCGGATGTAATTAATTCGTGCAAAAATTTAGCAGATACATACTATCAAGAAGCAAAAATGTCGATTGATAAGTTAAAGGGTGTAATAAACCAATCAGAAGTAGAATTTTTTGAAGATTTATTAAATTTTGTTATAAAAAGGAAATTTTAAAAAACAATTTTAAAAAACAACTTATTATACTTATTATTGTTATTTAAATAATTTTTATTAAGTATTGGTAATCATGAAAAAGATTGTAGGAGTAGATATTTTAGATGAAGAGGTAAAAGAGAAATTAACTACGGAAAATATTTATAAAATTTTCAACAATTTTATTATTCCACTTATTAGTAAAGAAGAACAAGAATTTTTAAGGGAATTAGAAGCTTTTTTGCTCAAAGAAATAGAACCCAAGATAAATCTTAATAACGAAGTTTATGAACTTTTTCCTATTTTAGGAAAAAAGAATTATATTCAACGATTAAATTCTTATGGAGGCTGTGAAAGATGTAACATGCGTTATGAAATGTTACTCGCAATGGCTTGCTCAATAATCGATCCTGAACTGGATTTAGCAAGAGTTGTTACAGGTGTAATTTTCGCTAATCCGCTGTTCCAATTCGGTAAAAGCGACCGTATTTCTGAAATCTTAAATCAAATAGTAACAGGGAAAAAAATAGGCTGTATATGCATAACGGAAAAATATCAAGGTTCCGATGCTGTTAACATGAAAACAGAAGTTTTAGATAAAGGGGACTATTTAATTGTTAATGGAGAGAAGCTATATACTACGAACGGAACTGTAGCAGATTATTTTATCGTTTATGGAGTTTCCGATGTATCTGATCCTCGTGGGACAATGTATCAATTAATTGCAGAGAAAGACTATGAAGGCATTGAAACTCACAGATTAGGCATCCAATCCATTCCAAGAGTGCAAGTTGGACAAACAATCTTTAATTCCGTTAAAATCCCGAAGGAAAATATCCTTGGTACAAAAGGAGTGGGGTATAATAACTTATTTTCAGGTCTAGTTGCAGAAAGATGTGCTATTATCGGCTCCAGCTTGGGAATTGCTTGGCTAACTGCGATAACAGCTTTAATTTATACAAATCTTAGGACTCAGTTCAATCGACCGATATACGATTTTCAGGGGGTTTCTTTTCCCATAACTCAATTATTTATTGAATTGATGGCTGCTACAGAATTGGGTTTTAGAAGCGCATCAGAATATAATAAAACTATAGAACATGACCATTTTAACCAACCAAAATTCGTAAAATATAACGCATCGTTTAGCTCAGGGACGAAATATCTCGCATCTAATTTAGCACAAAAAATTTCGTATGAAACTCAACAATTATGTGGAGGAATTGCCTTCACGGATAATCTTCGAATAGATAAAGCGTTAGAAGTCAGTAAAGTTCAAGAAATAATTGGTGGGGCTCGAAATATTCAACTTTATCTTGTAAGTAGGGCAATTAAGAACATGATTTCTTTACTTTAAATATAAAATAAATTCTTATGAAAAATGTTAGTGGCTATTACTGGAGCATCAGGTACTAAAATTGCAATAAAACTCTTGGAAGTTTTGAAAAGTAAAGGAGTAAAGACTGAACTTATAATATCAAGGGTTGCACATGATATTATAAAAATTGAATCGAATTATAGTATTTCTGATATACTAAAGTTGGCAACAAAAAATTACGATATAAAAGATCTAACTGCCCCTCCCGCAAGTGGTTCTTATATCTTGAATGAAATGGTAATCGTTCCGTGTTCAATGAAAACTCTTTCTGCAATTGCGAATGGATACGCAAATAATTTAATTACTAGAGCTGCAGATGTAATTATTAAAGAAAAAGGAAAGCTTGTCCTCGTTGTAAGGGAAAGTCCGCTAAGTGCCATACATCTCAAAAACATGCTTAAATTGGCTAAATTAGGGGTAATAATTGCGCCTCCAGTTCCTTCTTATTATATCAACCCTAAAAGTGTGGATGAGCTCATCGAGCATTCTGTAGGAAGGATTTTAGATCAATTTGGAATAGAAAGTGGAATTAAAAGATGGGGAATTGATTAAAAAATGAGAAGTTTTTTGGAAAAAATAGAAGTCAATACACATGATGATGTTATTACTTTAAAAAGTTTAGGGAAAGAAATAAAAAAGCGTAATGAAACTCCTACAAAATTCAATGTAGAAGGTTTTAATTTTCCATTAATATCCGGACTAATTAGTACCAGAGAATTACTCGCAACTTCCCTTGGAATAAAAAAGAACGAGATTATTAAATTCATTTCAGATAAACTTGAAAATTTAAAAGAATATACTCGCATTAATAACGCGCCTTTTCTAGAAAACAAGATTGAAGTGAAAGAAGACACTAAACTAGATAAGCTCTTACCGGTAATTGAATTTTACGCAGATAAGAAATATACAACATCAAGTATAGTAATCGTTAAATATCCTGAAGAGAACAGGCAGAACGCGTCATTTCATAGGATGATGTATTTAGGAGGAAATAAATTTTCTCTTAGAATAGTAAAGCAAAGGCACCTAGATAGAGCATACACGGATGCAATGACAAAAAATAATAGTTTAAACGTAGCTGTCGTTTTTGGCGTTCATCCCGCAATAGAGATTACGGCAGCGTTTTCAGCACCAAAATTGGACGAACTCAAGCTTGCTTCCGCATTTCTAGGAGGGTTGGAAGTATACAAAATGCCAAATGGAATATCGGTTCCTGCCAATGCGGAGTTTGTAGTTGAGGGAAGAATAACAGAAGAAATTGCGGAAGAAGGACCGTTTGTTGATCTTACGGGAACAATAGACAAAGTAAGACAACAACCAGTTTTAGAAGTCGATAACTTATATTTTCGGAACAATCCCATTTTTAGAACGATTTTACCGGGAGGTAATGAACACAAAATGTTAATGGGCGTTCCTCAAGAACCTAGAATGTTTAAGCAAATTTCCAATACAATAAGCACTGTAAAAAATGTAATTCTTACACCAGGAGGGTGTTGTTGGTTGCACGCTGTCGTTCAAATAAGAAAAAGGACTGAAGGTGATGCAAAAAATACAATTCTTGCCGCGCTCGCAGCGCATCCAAGTTTGAAAAGAGTTGTTGTTGTTGACGATGATATTGACATTACAAATCCTAACGATGTAGAATGGGCAATCTCAACAAGATTTCAACCAGATAAGGACATGTTACTCGTACCTAATTCAAAAGGGTCTTCCCTTGATCCTTCTTCTAAAAATAGCGTTACTTGTAAATGGGGTCTTGACGCCACAAAACCCATTAAAGACAATACCGGGTACAACAAGGTGGAGTTTTAATGTACCTTTCTAAGGAAGAAGAAAGAATACTCAATGGAGAATTAGGCGAAATAAAAGCTAAAGCAATAAAAATACTTACTACTTTAGGAGATATTTTCAACGCAGAAAAGTTAATCCCTATTGAATCAACTCAGATTTCGGGAGTTTCGTATAAAACAATAGGAGACGCTGGGCTTGAATTTATTGAAGATTGGTCAAGTGCTAAAGTCGTTGTAGAGAGTAGAATGAATCCTGCAGGAATGGATTTAAACGACTGGCAAGACTTAGGTATCTCAAGGGAATTCGCCGAAAAACAATTGCGAATAATAAAAGCATTAACTTCCATGGGAGTAAAAAAAAGTTGTTCTTGCACGCCTTATCACGCAGGTCTCGTACCAACTAGGAGATCACATATTGCTTGGTCAGAATCATCAGCCGTGGCTTTCGCTAATTCGGTCTTAGGAGCAATGACTAATCGAGAAGGTGGACCTAGCGCTCTCTCTGCAGCACTTATAGGATCAACTCCAAATTACGGATATCATTTAGCTGAAAATAGAATTGCTCAAATGGTTTTTGAAGTAAATTTTAATTTAACGAATTTTGACTTCACTTTATTAGGATATTACATTGGAACAATCGCAAAAAATAAAATACCTTTAATAAAAGGAATTAAACAAGCGAATTGGGAACAATTAAAATCCTTAGGAGCTGGTGGCGCTGCGAGTGGGGGGATTGCCATGTACATGATCCCCAATATCACGCCGGAATGCGAAAGTATTGAAAAACCTGAAAGAATTGTTGTTTCAAAAAAAGATCTCAGAGAAATCCAAGCGAAACTCTCTACTGGAAATGAGCCTGATATTATCACATTTGGTTGTCCTCACTGTTCTTATGAGGAAATACAAGAAATATTCATGAATGTAAAGACAAAAAATAAAATTTGGATATACACTTCGAACGAAGTTAAAGAAAGGATAAAAAACATACCTTCAAACATTAAAATACTTTCAGATTCGTGCATGGTTGTGTCTCCTATAAAAGAGTTAGGAATAAAATGTATCGCCACTGATAGTACTAAATGCGCTCATTATTCGCAAAATCTTTCTCAAATTAAATGCGTGTTGAAGTCCAGGGAGGAACTTTTACATGGAAATTAGAGGCAAATGTGTCGTGCCAGGCATCACTAAAGGTGAATTAATAGTAAGTTTTGAACCAATTTCGTTTTTAGGGGATATAGATCCTAAAACAGGAAATATTATTTCAATTAAACACCCTTTAAAAAATCATTCAATTGCGGATAAAATTTTCGCATTCCCTCACGGCAAGGGATCAACAGTAGGTTCTTATATCATGTATCAATTGCGTAAAAACGGGAAAGCACCTAAAGCAATCATTAACCAAGAGGCAGAAGCAATTATTGCAGTTGGTGCCATCATTTCCGATATTCCAATGATTAATGGAATAGATATTAATCAACTCCCTCATGGAGCAAGAGTAGAAATTAACGCGGAAAAAGGAATAATTAAATTTTTATAAACTCATTTTTCACAAAAATGTTAAATTTTTATATGAAAAAATAATATATTTATTCATGGTTTTTTTAATTAATTTTTAAAAAAATCTTATAATTAAAAGAAATCCAACAAGAAATAGTAAGGAATTAAGGAAAAAAAAGATTTGATGCCTTATAGCCTAAATCGGGAACCTATAAGCATGATTCATCATTTAGAGAATTATTATTACTTATTTTTAGATTTAGATTTTAATAAAAGTATCATTCCCGAACAAAATATTGAATTGGAAATAAAGTTAGAACTTCAAGGTTTTACCGGACTCCTGTTTTATAGTTATAGACCAATTGATAAAAAATTAAAATTTGATATTCTTAATAATCCAAGCGATGGAATTCATTCCTTGGATAAATTAAGTTTTGACTTAAGTAAAAAATCAGGTAATTCATATGATTTTATAATAGTCCCATTTGGCCACTTTAAAAACGAAAATCGATTGAAAATATTAATCAAATGCTCAAAAGTACAAATAAATTATAAATTACATGCTTGGACACCATCAAATTTATTTAAAAACGTTAAATCTGTTATAAAAATCCAAAACAAATACCTTGAGTTAAAACCTATAGAGCACGATGATAATCAATATCATTTAGAAAGTTGGTTCAAAGCGAATGATAGTAAACTAATTTTTGATTTAATAAACTCGCTTTCGTATATTGAAGGAAAAGAGGATATTGAAATTTCGGTTTCAGATATTAAATCGGTAATATCAAAGACTAACGAGTTTTTATTTGATATTTCAAAAAAATCTCAAAAATTAGAAGAATTAATCTCAATCGAGAGAAGAGATATAATAGATGAATTAAAAACTCTAAAAGGAAATGTAAAAACCCTTTCAAAAAAGAAAATTTTAATTTGCATTGATGATATTATTACAAAATATTCGGAAAAGTTTTCTTAATTTCTATTTTTTACCAAAACCTATAATAGTATATACAAAATTTTAAATAATTATTTTCTTGATTCTATACAATTCAATAAGAATTTATTGTTTTTAATTAAATGTAGTTAAATTAAATGTCAGATAAAAACGAACAAGAAATCTATAGGATTAAAGAGCTTGAAAGCATGAATTTATCAACTGAGAATAATAGAGAACTCGTGATAAAAACAGGAAAAGCTGTTTCGAGGGAAAATGATATCTTAGCAGAGAAAATCAATAAAAATCTCGTAAAAAATAACGTTAAATCGTTCGATATCGTAGGTGCGATAGGAGCGGGTAAAACGGCCATTTTAGAAAGGATAATTGAAAAAATCTCGAATGATTATAGGATTCTTGTAATCAATGGAGATATTGTGACAAGAATCGATGCGGATAGAATTGAAAAACATGGGGCTAAATCAATTCAAATAAATACCGGTCGGGAATGCGCCTTAAATGCGTATCACATTCATCAAATTCTTAAAAATCAAGATTTATCGAAATACGATTTGTTATTTATTGAAAATGTTGGAAACTTAATCTGTCCTTCTGAATTTTTTCTCGGCGCAGATAAAAGAATAATAGTTGTATCTGTTACTGAAGGAGAATGGGTTGTTGAAAAACATCCAATGCTATTCAAGATGTCAGAAATCGCCGTAATTAATAAAATTGACCTTGCCGAAAGGTTAAGAACAGATGTAAATAAGATGATAAACGATGCAAAAATGATTAATCCAAATATAAAAGTAATAACCACAAGTGCCAAAACTGGTACTAATATTGATATATTAATTAAAAATCTAAATTTATAAAAATATAAAGAAATTGTGCGAATTGAAAGACTATGAAAAAAGATTTAGAAAATATTGAAGAAATTATTAACAATATAAAAGGAAATGACGCGTCAAAACTAAAAGATTTATTAGCAAGTTTCTTAAAAAAACACGTTAAACGAAATCAAGTGGAAAAATATATAGGTGATTTTCCAACATTCATAGAACCTGTATATCTTGGAAATGATGTTAAAATTGGTGACGATGTTCTATTGGGTCCAAATGTGTACATCGGAAATAACGCAGAAATAGGGGATTATGTGGAACTATCTAATACGATTGTATTTGATAATGCGAAGATTGGGGAGAATTTTAAATTAGAAAATTGTATCGTAGCAAAAAACAGCGCTTTATTGTTTAGTAATTTAAGAGAAAAAAATTGTATCCTAATGGGTCAAATAGATTTGAAAGAAAATCTTAAAAAAATCTCCTTTTAACCTTCTAATTATTTATAGTAATTTGAAAATTACTGAATATTTATTTTAATAACAATCCGACTCTATTAATAAAATCGTTTGCATATTTAAAAAAAGTTAGAAAAATGAAAGTTCTTCGTAATCAATGGATTCCAAGCTCTTCTTTGCTACACCAGATTCACGAACTTCTCGATTTAATTTCAAAATAGCAACGTGAATAATCTCTTTTTTTTTCGCACCTAAACATACGATCTTTCCTGTTGAGAAAATTAGAAAGACGCATTTTGGGTCCTGCATTCGATAAATTAGACCGGGGAAAATTTCAGGCTCGTACATTATATTCTCCATCACGATAGTCATCATATTCAAATCTATATTTATGTCAAGATCTCCAGTGGCTACAATATTTTGAATGGTTATTACAGGATTTTTAACTTTAAATCCTGATTTTTGAATATTTTTAATCGCTTTTTGAACAACCTTACTAGCATCAGTAGTCTTCTTTAAGCCAGTTACGACCATTTTTCCAGTTGAAAATATTAATAATGTAGCGTGGGGTTTCTTAATTCTCATGACGAGTCCAGGAAATCGTTCCGGCGAATATTCGACATTTTCTTGGATTTGGGCAATTTTAGTCAATTCAAGTGGCGTCTCAATATCAACGATAACCGTGGCAACAATATTTACAATTTTATACGCTATATCGCCCTC
>JAUWRB010000039.1 GCA_030610785.1 Promethearchaeota archaeon
GTCCTACAATTAAAATTTTATTCATGTGACACACGCTTATTTTTTTATATTTTTTTTAAAAATTCAATTGATTTTTTTAATAAATCCTCTTGGTGATCTTTAAAAGAATGACCTCCAGATTCGTACTCCACGGCATTTTCATCTTTTAATCCAAGAGATTTTTTAATAATATTAAAATTCTCGAATGGGATTTGAGGGTCATCTTTGCAATGAGCTATAAAAATTCTTTTATTATTTGAAGGAGCTTCTTTTATAAAATATTTCGGACTAATTTTTTTAATTGTCTCTTCGGGAAATTTAATAGCGGTCGTGCTATAATCATAACGAGTACATAGAGCAATTAATGCTTTAGCCCTCTCGTCGATAAAACCACGCGTTAAAATGATTGCGCCTCCTATACTCCTGCCAAATAAAGCTATTTTGTCGTCTAATAGTCTATTAGATTGTTCTTCGAAAATCCAACTAATAACTTCGTTACAATCTGAATATATTTGTAGCATTTTTTTTAGCCAATTTTTACCTGTTTGTTTTGCTGTCTCTCCGTGTGCGCGATAATCGTACGATAAGACGTAATAACCTGCTTTAGCAAAATTTTCAGAATAAAATTTTGCGAAGTAACTATTTCTATGTTTTGATAATCCCGGCAAAACAAGAATCCAAGGAGCCTTTGCTGAAGTATTTGAGGAATAATAAATAGACCCTTTAAGGTTAATATTATCAGATTTTATTGGAATATCAATGTTTTCTATTTTAATCTTTTCCATTATAAAACCTAATTAAATTTCATTGTTTTTATATTTTTCAATCAAATTTTTCAATGTTCTTACAACTAATTCCGCACAATGTTTATGATCCTCCGGCAAACCTCCCAATGCTCCATCTATCTCTTCTGGTTTTAGATTTTCAGCGTTTTCTAAGGATTTACCTTCAATTAATAGTGTTGTTTGGCTACCTGTCGCTACTGAAGCTCCACATCCATCAGTTATAAAATTAGCTTTAATTATAATGCCATTTTCAATTTTTAGAAAGAACCGCATCGTATCACCGCACGGGCCCTTGTAGGAGTTTGATATGGTTATTTCTTCGTCTGCTGGTTTACCCCAATTTTTTGGATCATGGAAGAGCTCTATAATATGTTCGTTAAAAATTTCAAGCTCTTTTTCATTAATCTCTTTTTGGAGATTTTTTACAAACTCATCAAAATCATTATTCGACATTTTTACAATTCTTCCAAGTGTTTTAAAACATGTTTTTCTAAAATTACATGATCTTCTGGGTTGGTTTTATATTTTTTCACAATTTCTATTATTTTTTTTTTTAATTCGTTGTGTTCGGTTATACATGGACTTTTCTTTAGAAATTCTTCTCCATGGCGAGCTACTGCGCTGTTTTCTGTTATATTAATTAGTTCAGTTGCTATTATTCCGTTTATATAAATTAAATCCGCCATCATATTCTTTATAAATAATAAAAGTGCAATTTGATCAGATGACATAATTAGATAAAGATTTCTTAAAATAAATTAATTTCTAAATAAAAAATATGTTTCAATAAAAGAATGAGATTAGCATGCTAATTGTAAATATTAACGGCACTAAAAACAATATTGCAATGAATGTTATTCTTATAAAAAAAGTTTTTTTCATATCATCCTTTAAAACCTCTTTTGGAAAATTTTTTAAGTTATTGAGATATTTTTGGAACAGATTTTTCTCTATTAATTTTAATGTGACCCGTATCCTATAAGTAATTGAGTTCGTTCGAAATTCAATCACATCAATTGGATGGCATAAATAAAGAATAATAAAGAAAAATACTATTAAAAGGTATATCGTACTAAAAATATTGCTAGCAAGCAATCCAAATGTATTAGCGATGCCCCATCCTTCTACTTGTTGAACCGTTAAAAAGAATAGCATGCCAGCAAGTCCAAAAATATCAAAAAAGTCTAGTTTTCTGAACCTTTTTCTTACTTTTAACGATTCTATATTGTATGCTGTAATATAATGAAATTTATTTCTAAATTTCCTCTGAAATTTAAAAATTTCATTTTTTTGGTCGTAATAAAGCTTATCTGCGTGTTGTTGACTAAAATCGTAAGAAAAAGCTTTAAATAATAACATGATACCATACATGAGAGCGACCCACCAGAATAAAGGACCAAATAAAACCATTTGAGTCGAAATTATAATTCCTGATATTATTAAAAAAATCCCAAAAATAAAATTAAACAATTGGAAATGTGTATTACTGACATCTGAGAAGATTGAACGATTTGCATTTTTTAACTCTTCTTTCTCGCTTTTGTTTAAAATTTCTGATTCAATTCCACAATTTAAAAAATCTTTGATTTCTTCCGTTATTTTCGAAGTTTTTTTCGATTTATACGGCGATAACCACATTTCGTAAAGCATTTTTTCAGTTGCTACCTCGTAATAATTTTGTGGAAACATGACAAGAACGATTAAAACAACGATTTCTACAATTGAAATAACGGTAAAAGTCCACGATAACACGTGCAAGGGTGCTGCTTTCTCAGCAGTAAATAATTGAATTCCTGTCATGAGTTGGAGGACAATAAATGGAATTAAAACAATTACCCACGCCAGTTTTGGACACAAATGATTATTTTGATATCTTACAGCTTCTATATCTTTCTTGGGAATTTCTGTTAACCAATTAAATAAAGGACGTGCTTCGTAAAAAAAGTAAAAATTTTCCGATTGAGAAAAAGTCCCTTTAAAAATACTTAAAAAGAAATATAATAATAATCCAATCCCAATTCCTAACGCAGGAAGTCCTGATAGGTAAAAGAAAGATGGCCCCCCGAGAAAAACAGCAGATCCAAATTGGACTTCATGACCTATATCCGTTCCAAAAATTAATAGAGTTATTAATCCTACGGCAATCAATAAACCTGCTGCGATTAACCGAGTTATTGCTATTGAATTAATTTTAACGATTTTTTTAATCGATTCCCTTGGTTCAATCGTTTTTTTGAAAAAAAGAGAATTTTCTCGCAAATAATAAGTTGCGATGAAAAATTTCGATGCTAGAACCATGCCTAACACGCTTATAAATATATCTACGACAAAAGAGTAATTAATATCGTCTATAATAATTCCAAAATCAAATCCTAACAATAATAGTAATATTCCCGAAAAGATTAAAACGCAACCAACAATTAAAAAAATAAACCGTAAAATACGTTTTTGAGGATGAATTTTTTTTAAATTTTCGATTTCTTCTTCGTTTAAAACACTCATCTTATTTTCAATTTTCTATTCTAAACGCTGTAATATCAACTAATTTTTCTCTATAATAATATTTCTATTTCTTTTTATTTAAGTTAATAAATTCAAAAATCTTAATCTATAACTTTTTCTTTAAAAATATATATTTTTTATTAAATAAAGTTCTTTAATTTTGTTGAAATGGATTACAAAGATTTTCACGACGGATTATTATCTTTAAGCTTGGTCATTTTTCTATTCAGCATGACGTTCATGGTTGGTTCAATATCCTTGAAGCCATTAATTGGATTAGAACAAGATGAATTAATTTTAATAATAATTTTATGTGTAATAAATTTTTTATTTTGTGCCTATTACTTGGTAGAAATATTAAGATTAGAAAAAATTTTTAAATTGGAAGATAAACATGTTTTTAAGTTCGGAAAAAGATTAGGGATTGTTTCAGCTTGTTATATCCCTCATTTTATTTTAATAATTTCCCTTTTTTTTAGAAATTTACACAATTTAGAGATATTAATGGTAATTTTAATTTTTTTCATGGAAGCCCTACTTCTTGGTTTAGTATTTAAAGAAGTTTACGACCTCGTCTTTTTAGAAGAGTCTGAAAGAAAAATGGAATTAGAATTGAATCGCAAGAGATATATGGAGAGAGAGAGTTAAAAACAAGTCAGAGAAAAAAAAATCATTTCTTAAATAACTTTTCTAAAGCCGTGTCAACCATTGTAAGCTTAATTGAGTATTTTTCCATGAGTTCTGCAAATTTATCTATATCAATCTCGTTATTTTCTCTTAATATTTTTAATTCGTTAATCGTTCGTACGAGACCTGCTTTTTTATCTAACATTTTTTCCCGTTTGCTATAAGGAATCTTTTTTTCTAATTTCTTTCCCATGAACGTTTTAAATCGTTTAATATTAAGGTCTTTTGGGACGAATTTAGTTAGATATATTGTTGATTTAGGTACGAAGGGGGCTAGATTTTCTGGTATTAAGATTATAGGTTCCGGATCTTGAATTTTTTTTATTAATTCATAGTCTAAAACCTCAACATCGTTTTCTTTAACAATTTCATCGACAATTGTTATGTTTTCTTCTAAATTTTCTTTTTCTTCTTTTGAAATATCAAGTAAGTTAATCATATTTTCCCAAATTTCTTTTGCCTTTAAAAAATAAAAATTCGCCTTCTGTAGGAGTTTCTTTAGTTTTTCTTTATTTACGCTCGTTATCGATGTTTCTAACGAAGCTTGTGATTTTAATTGGCATGCTTTACCCATATCGTAATGAAATTGAGCCCTTATTTGTTGTTTTTTTTTCTCATCATGTTTTCTTAAATAAAATAGCCTTTTTGAAAGTGCAGAAAGTCCTGCGTATAACTTTGACGCAAAATATATATTATTCTTACTTTCTTCTCGAGCGGCAGCAATACTTTGTGCCCAACCTCGTGCTTCTTCGGAAGTAAGTTCAAGATTTTCAGGAGACAATAATTGTCCCCTATAATCTTGAAATGTAGCAGCTGTACTGAAATAAGCAGCAGTTTTATAAATTTTGCTACTCTCAATCATCGCAATAATCGCATTTGACCAATCTTTTTCATTTTCGTAGTTCTCTGAAAGTTTAGAATAGACTCTTGCCATGACTAATAAGGCGCGAGCGCATTCGAAAAGTAAATCAAAAACCTCGATCTCTTTATTTTCTAGTGGATCGTGAAAAGAAGATGATATATCTAATTCTTTTAAGATTTTTTTATGATTCACACTTTGATAATTAACATTTAAAATCAAAGTATATTCTAAAACGAGATTGATATCATCTAATGTTACTTGCTCTTCATCTTTTTCTAAAACTTCTTGTATGTGCTTCAACTTGAAATGTAAGAACCGAATGCGTTGCATCTGCTCTTCTGAAAAAAAAGTCATGATAATGTTATTTTTTTGTTTAAATTTATGTTAAATAATTAAATAGTAATAAATAATAAAAAAGTTTTTAAAATCTACATACAAGATTTCTAATATTAAATGAATAGAGATAAAGTTTTTATTTTTGAATTTATCGCTGGGGGCGGATTTAATCGAGATGATATGCCTTCATCTCTATTTTGTGAAGGTTTTGGCATGTTAAGATCAATCATCGCAGATTTTAAAGCTATATCTTTTCAAATAATCACGCTTCTAGATTATAGGATTTCTTCTTTTTCTCGTTATCTTAAAGCGGATATTATTAATCTCGTAAATGCGGACGAGGATTATCTTAAAAAATTTAAAGAGTGTGTGAAAAAATGCGAGTATTGCTTAATTATCGCCCCAGAGTTTTCAAATATTTTATTAAACTTAACAAAAATCGTAAAAGACAACGATAAAACGATTTTAAGCGTGGATTTAGAGGGGATTAAACTTGGCTCATCTAAAATGAAAACTTACGATTTTTTTAATAAAAATGATCTCAAAACACCTTTAACTTTCCAAATCCCCATGAAATACAATTCCTTGGATTTAGACTTTATTCTTGAAAAATATAATAAATTAAAAAGCCCAATCGTAATAAAACCGGAAGATGGCGTTGGTGGTGAGTCAATCTACTATTTTGAAAGTGAAAATCAAATAATAGAATTTTTTCAAGAAATAGACGAGTCTTTTGAATTAAATAGAACATATATACTTCAAGAATATATCGAAGGGAAGGATCTAAGCGTCTCGTTAATAGGAAATTCAATAATTTTATCCGTAAATTCTCAAAATATTAATATTAAAGACACTAAAAAAAACTCTGAATATTTCGGTGGTTTAACACCTGTAGAAAATTATCACGAAATAATTAATGACATTAAAACGGACATTAAAAAATTTAATTTATCAGAATTTAACGGATATTTTGGTATTGATTTTATAAGAAAATCAGATCATTCGTTTTATTTTATAGAGATAAATCCAAGATTGACTACTTCGTACATCGGAATAAGAAATATAATTGATAAAAACCCCGCCGAATTAATTTTAAAATCAAAATTGAATTCTTTAGACGATGTGGATATAAAAATTATAAATCACTCGTTATTTTCGAGATTAGAGTTAATTTATATGGGTAATCAGAATATTAAAGACCTAAAAGAACAATTAATCCCCAATTTAACGAAAGAAATTCCAGAATTTGTCACGCCTCCTATTACATTTGATAAATCAGCTCATTTTAAATGTATTAACTTTTCTTGTTTTATTGCTACAAAGACAAAAAATCTGCAATGCTCAAGAAAAAGGGTTATTGAAATAAAAAAAACTCTTGAAAAAAATAACTTTAAAATAATCTCGTTCAAAAAATTAAAATAAAACTTAAATAAATTATATTTAAAACAAATAATTATTATTTTTGTTCTCATATAGATATAAATTTTTCTCGATTGATAAAAATGTCATCGCAAAATGAAAATGAAACGATTATAGAAACACCCCCTCTAATAGAATATCTGAAAGAAGAGATCCCCCTCAAAGAAATCAGAGATGTTTCTTCTCCAAAAAGAATAAATTCTATTGATCTCGTAAAAGGGTTGGCTATTCTTTTAATAATGATATGTCATTGTGGGTCTGTTTGGTTGGATGAAGAATGGTTTTTTCTCTATGGAATTATTTATACTTGTTTGGACATGGTCGGACCATCCCTTTTTGTTTTTCTCTCTGCTTTAAGCGTTGTTTTCAGCGTAAAGCGAAAACAAGGAAAACTTCCTAATAATATTATCCGGATACGTATCTATTCAAGAGGATCAATGATTATTATAATAGGGTTGTTAATCAATTTAATTACTCCCGTAGTACCAGGTTATCCCTTCCCGTTAAACATCTGGGGCTGGAGTATTCTCGTGTTTATTGGATTCTCCCAAATTTTTTCTTATCACGCTCTAAAATTAAAAAAATATTTGCGGGCGATAATCGGTATTATAATTATCTCTATTTCTGAAATCATTATAGAATTTCTTTATCTAAGTAAAGACTTAAATTTGGGCACATGGATTTTACATTATATTATATCTTCTCCATATCCAATTTTACCGCTTCTCCCTTGGCTTTCAATATGTTTTATATCTACTCTTTTTGGAGAAATTCTCTACGATACAATGGAAAAAGGAACTAAAGAGGCTTATAAACATTTATTCCATATTTTTTTGTTTTGGGGCATAGTTTTAATCGTATTTGGGGTAATTACCGGAATTGAAGTTAAACCCCCCGGTTCTGTTATTATAGAAGAATATCCCCATTTTGAATTATTAGAAATTTCAAATCGACAAAAATATAATTACTATGCGGGAATGTATGGATTCTTTATTCGGGGGATGTTCGCAAACATGTGGTTCAACCTTGGTGCAGACCTCTTTATAATCGCAATTGGCTTTTATATTATTGACATTAAACTTGTAAAGAATTTATTTACTGACATGTTAATTTATTACGGAAAAGTGTCGTTGAGTCTATTTTTGGTTCATTATATTTTTCTATTATTATACATGGGACAATTTAATATTGTATTTTTCGTTTTTATTGTTCTGTCCTATTTGGGGTTCATGGGCGTTTCCATGTATATTTGGATGGAATACTTCTATGGCATAGCCTCTCCGGAGTGGTTAATGATACAACTTGGGAGGATCGGGCATAAAACAGAAGAAAAGACAATTAAAGGAATGAAAAAAACCGAAGAATACGTGGTAAAAGAAGCCAAACTAATTACTTTAAAAACTAAAGAGGGCTTTAAGAAGACTGAGGGATACATGAAAAAAGAAGGAAAAATAATCGCAGATAAAACAAAAGAAACTTTCAAAAAACTGAAGAAAACTAAAGAAGAGAGTAAGTGAAAAAAATAATCAATTTTCTTTAAACTAGCATTTAATAATATTTTTTTTAAAAAAATAATTATAAAAATATAAATATCTTTAAGATATTATATCAATTGTCACTAATTCATTCTTTCTATATTAATTAAAAATCATCTAGAAGGAGGTTATAACAATTTCCGAACAATATAAATTTAAAATCACGCTTTTTGGACCTGGAGGAGTAGGAAAGACGTCTCTGTTATTACGCTATATAAAGGATTTCTTCGCAGAAGATCTTAAAAAAACCATAGGGTCAAATTTCTTAATCAAGGATATAGAAATAGATGAAAAGAACGTGCGTCTTTTACTCTGGGACATAGGTGGGCAAGCTCAATTTCATAAATTAAGAACCATTTATTTTAAGGGGAGTTCTGCGGCATTAGGAGTATTTGACATAACCTCCAATCAATCGTTGTTAAAAATTCCGGGATGGATTAGTTCCATTAAAAAGACCGTCAAAAAAAGCATACCAATGTTATTATTAGGAAATAAAATTGACTTAAGTCGAGAAGTAGAAAGATCAGAAGCACAAGACTTAGCTAAGAGATTAAATTGCGAATATTTAGAGACTTCCGCAAAAACTGGAGAAAATGTTGAGTTGGTTTTCGAGAAAATATCAAGAGCGTGCTTGAAAACCATAGGTATATAGCTTTTTACAAAGATTTAACGATTTCAGAGAGAAAAATTAATGTCTAAAATATATTTTAGTCGAGAAGCGCCTAAAGGGAATGGGTAACTTATGTTTTGGAAATTCTTTTGTTTCTTCTTCAATCATTTCCAGTAGTTTTTCTAGTTTCACATCATTAAATTGTTCTGCTGTACTTTTTTTTGGACCAAATGGTTTCCCGATTAATCTTTTTCGAATAGAAACAGTTTGATTTTCTTCTTCTTTTTTACCAATTATGACCGTATAAGGAGTCCAATCAATTTCAGATTGTCTTATTTTTTTACTTAGTTTTTCGTCTCTATCGTCGTAATCAGCCCGATATCCCTTGTTATTAATGATTTCAAGGAGCTTTTCAGCGTACTCTTTTTGATTATCGCTAACGGTTATAATTCGAACTTGGACAGGAGATAACCATGTTTTAAAGCCAGGAACTAATTTATCCTTATTTCTAACGGCAGATTCAATTAATCCCCAAATAATTCGCTCTAGACCTCCTGTAGGGGAGTTATGGAGAATTATTGGATATTTTATTTTCCCATCTGTATCAGTAAAGCGGATATTATATTTTAGCCTTTTAATTCCATCTGAATCTTCCATGTATTCTAATGAACTTTCTACATCTATTTGGTTTGTTGATAATGTGGCACTTTTATTTTGGGCTGAAAGTACATTTCTTTCAAATTTTAACACGTAATAATAATACCTATCTTCCCATAATTCTATTAACGCCGGATCATTTTCGGTTTTTATTAACTTAATTATCCAATCCTTATTTTCGTTGTAAAATTCTTGGGTCGCCCTAAATATTACATAAGATTTAATTCCTAAATCTTTTAACAAATCTTTTATTAAAAAATATTGTTTTTTGAATTCCTCTACTGCTGAATCTAAATCCTTGCATAAACTATGCATGTCTGGCATGACAAAAGCACGTAACCTTCGCAATCCCGTAAGTTCACCCTCCATTTCACGCCTAAAAGAATATTGTTCCCATTCATATACTCTTAATGGAAAATACTGAGGTTTTAAATTCATGCTAGAAAAAAGATCAAATAATAGAAAATCTGAAGCATATCTAAGTAAATACCTATCGTTTCCAGATTCGAGCCAATAACTTCTAGCGGGAAAGCGAGCTGTTTGAGCAGTTAATTTTTTATTCTTTACGGTATACATGATTGGAGTATCAATAAGTATTGCTCCATAATCTATAACTCTCTCTTCTGTAAAATTTTTAATTAAATTCTTCATGATTACTCCTTTTGTATACCACCTTAAATTTCCCTTATCACTGTTCGGATCAAAATCTACTAATTCAAATTTTTTCATGACTTTTATATGGGCTGGTTCAATCGCTTTATCTATTCTTCTGGAACCCAGTTCAGATTTCAAAAATAAGTAAAAATCATTATCATCAATTCCTTTAATGGGTGATATGTTTTTCTTCTTATCTAACTTTATATCCAATTCGTTTCCAGAAGGTGTTATTACCTTAAACACAGCATTTTTGATCTGTTCCTCTGGTTGAATCGCTAGTTTTACATCTCTATACATTTCTGCTACTTCGTGACCAATACAATTGATTTTAAATGATTTATACCAGCCAAACGGGGAATATTTCGCATCAATACCTTTTCCTTCTAGTAATTTTGCTATTTTAGGGCATACTTCCATGGCGTTAGATTCTTTACTTAGGAATTTGCTGAGGTGTGCCCAAGGATACACTAATACTTTATCTACTTGATACATGCTTACATCCTTTGCTAACTCAACAAGCTTACGAGATTTTCCTTTAATTTTTCCCTCATCAATTTTCTTATTATGTTCTCTTATTTCTTCATTTTTCTGCCTAATTTTTTCTGGAAATCCAGAAATTTGAAGTATACCTTCTTCAATAACTTTGGCTCCTTGTTTAGCAATTAAATCAGTATCGTATGTATCTTGATCCTCTACAGAAACATAAGCTACAAGAATTAATCCTTCCATTTTAATAATATCTTCTGAAAATTCTTGTGGATTGGAGGTTGCCTCTTTATTTTTTGTAACCTCAACATTTTCCGAATGAATTAACAATATTTTCATGGTGGTTACCTTATTTTAATAGATTATTATGATTTAATGATAAATTCTAAATATTTTATTAAATATAGATATTTAATTTAAAATAATTTTTTCGAATTTATTAATCAATATAATGAATAATTTTAATAATATTTTTTCAGATATCAAGGAAAAATTAGATCGGATAAATCAAGAAAGAGAAAAACTTATAAAAATTTCGAGAGAAATGATTCGAAATTGTAGCATTGCTATTAAATCAATTCATAGAAAAGAGTTTAATGTTTACGAAGAAAAGATAAAAGAAGTCAAGTCGCAACACGAGTTCCTTCTTGAGTTAATCAATAAGAACCCTTTAGCATTCGCAAGATACTTAAAAACGCCTGAACAAGAATTTGTCGAAGCTGTTTGTTTAAATGCTTTAATTAGCGATCTAGACTTTCCAACTTCTAAAGATATTGGTGTTGACGATGTCAATTATCTATTAGGGTTAGCAGATGTAATTGGCGAACTTCGTCGTCATGTTCTAGATAAACTAATACAAGATGATACAGAAGGTCTTGATAAAATTTTAGATGAGATGGAAAATATTTATACTTTTTTATTCTCATTGGATTTTCCAAAAGCAATTACTCATGATTTAAGGCGTAAAACCGATATCGCACGAAGTATAATAGAACGAACTCGAGGAGATATATCTTTATCTCTACAAATTAATAGATTGCACAAGAATTTGGAAAAAAAATAATTGTTTTTTGTAAATTATAAAAATGCCATTTGATATAGAAAAGATCAAGCGGGATGCTAAAGCCAATTACGAAAAAGCTTGGTTAGAGACTAAAACCCTTTTAAAATTGGAAGGAAAAATATTCAACCTTCAGAAGAAAGGAAGCTCTCATCCTGTACAAGAGTTCATTGCTGAAGCTAGAAAAAGCATGATCGTTTTAGGGTTTGAAGAACTTATTCTTCCCATGTTTGTAGAAGAAGACGAAGTATACAAGCAATACGGTCCAGAAGCCGCTTTAATTCTTGATAGATTGTTCTATATTGCGGGCTTACCCCGTCCAGATATTGGAATATCGAAAGAAAAAATACAAGATATACGAGCCATAATCCCCGATTTTAATAAGATTGATGTGATTCAAAACATTTTTAGGGAATATAAAAAAGGCGAAATCGAAGCGGACGATTTGATAGAAGTATTTTTAGAAAAATTAAGCATTAATGAGAGCGAGGCCTCAGAAATAATCGATAAAGTTTTTCCGGAGCTAAAAAACCTAAAACCAATTCCTACTAAAACGACATTAAGAAGCCATACGACAGCGTTATGGTTTAAAGTTTTAGAGGAATTGCAAAAAAAGAATAAATTACCATTACAATATTTCACAATTTGCCCAAAATTCAGGAGAGAGCAAAAAATTGATGCTACTCACTTATATGATTCTAACACGTTATCTTTAGTAATAATGGCGGAAGAAATTACTTTAGAAGATTGCCGAGAAATTGCCTCAATTATATGTAAGTTATTTGGGTTTGAAAACAGTAAAGCTGAGATTAAAAAAGCAACTTCTAAATATTATGCTCCCCAAACAGAATTTGAGATCTTTGTAGAGCATCCAAAAACCAAGGAATGGATTGAAATTGGCGATGGAGGATTTTATAGTCCCGTTAGTTTAGCTCAATACGATATAAAACATCCTGTTTTTAATATTGGCTTCGGAGTAGAAAGAATTTGCATGATTAAGACAGGAATTGAAGACATTAGAAAACTCGTTTATCCTTATTTTTACGAGGATGTTGCTTTCTCGGACGAAGAGATAAGTAAAGGTGTTAAATATAAATACAATCCTCAAACAGTGAAAGGAATTGAAATTAAAAAAGCGATTATTGAAGCGGCGATTAAACATAAAAACGAGTTAACTCCCTTAGAGATTAAAGTTTGGGAAGGGGATATTAAGGATAAAAAGGTTGAAGTGTGGATATGGGAAAAAGATAAGGGAGTTAAACTTCTTGGTCCGGCTGCTTTAAATAAAGTATGGGTTAAGGATGGTAACATTTTAGGACTTCCACCCGAAAAAAAAGTGGAAAATGGTGTTGATACGAATAAGACTTATTTGGAAGGGATTGCTTCAGAAATGGCCTATAATGTAGAAATTTTACTAGAACAAGATAAAAAATCGCACGAACATAGAGTAAAAATGAGTAAACGAGCATCTGAAGTTAATATAGAAGTTGATGATATAATATTAGCTTATGTTCATTCTAAACAAAAAAAAGTTGATATAAGAGGCCCCATATTTGTAGGTCTTTCATTTAAAGTAAACGATTGAAAATTCATTAAAGTAATAATATTAATAATTATGAGTTGAAAAAAATAACGAAAAAAATACTTATTGCCGGCACATTTGATCTTATTCATCCAGGACATATTTTTTTTATTAACGAAGCGGCTAAATTAGGGGATGTTTATGTTATAGTAGCAACTGATAAAAATCGCGAATTATATTCTGGTGTGCGCCCAATAATTTCAGAAGATCAAAGATTAGAAGTTATAAATAACATAAAAAATATAAAAGAAGCTAGATTAGGTAGAAGCGACAATGATACACTTAAGACCGTTGAAGAAATAAATCCTGATATTATCCTATTAGGTCCAGATCAAAAATACGATATTAAGACTCTTAAAAAAGGACTTAAGGTCAAAGGATTGGCTCATATTGAAGTAAAAAGGTTGGAAAAATATTACGATAAATTTGAATTGCATTCCTCAAGTTTAATAAGAAAAAAGATAATTGAACAAAATATAAAAAACACACACACTCTTAAATGATTCCATGGAAGAAAACGATTTATCTTGTCCTGACAACCATGCAAATTGGTTCGCACTTTATAATTTATGCAAACAGGTAAATGAAAAACAAGTTATTATTATTAGTAGCGTTGAATTTAGTAAAATTTTAAATGTAAGTCAACAGACTGCCTCAAGAAGAATTCAAAATCTTGAAAAACTTGGCTGGATTAAGAGGAGAATCAGTGGAAAAGTACAAAATATAATTATCACAAAAAAAGGCTCTGATATCATGCTAGAAATGTATAAAAATTTGAAACAAATTCTTGAAGATATTTTAATAGTCGGAGAAGTAACGGAAGGAATGAATGAAGGCAGGTATTATGTTTCCATTAAGGGTTATTACGATCAATTTATAGAAAAATTGGGGTTTAACCCTTATAAAGGCACGTTGAATTTGAAATTAAATGACACTAACAACTCAATTTTAAGAGAAAAATTAAAAAACACTATACCTGTTATAATTAATGGGTTTAAAGATCAGAGCAGAGAATATGGGGAAGTTAATTGCTACGAATGCCAAGTATATAGGCTTGATAATAAAGAAAAAAAGAAGAAAGCGGCCATCTTAGACATTAAAAGAACTCATCATGAAAAGAATATTGTTGAAATCTTAGCTAAACCTTATTTAAGGGACTACTTTAATTTAAAAAATGGAGATAAGTTAAGAATTGATTTAATTAAAAATAAAAAATAACTTCTTTTAACAATCTAATTCTCCAGTTCTTTAATATATTTATTAATTTTTAAGAACCTAAAAATAGCTGTTCCTATAACGAGCCACATGAAAAGAAACAAAAATTCGTTTAAAAAATTGAAAAAAAAAGCAATTATAGACGTTATAAATAAGTAAAACAACCTTTCTGACCTTGCCATGAGTCCAATGTCAAAATCACCTTTTTTTTTTTTAAAAAAGTTTTCACCTCTAGCACGAGAATAACTTATCATTAGCGAACAGAAAAATGATATAAAAATAACGAGTTTCATATCTATTAGATTCCAAAGTAAATCTTCAAAACAAAATAATAACAACGCTAAGAAAATAACAAGTTCAGACATTCTATCCATTGTAGAATCGAAAAATGCCCCTCCTTGGCTTGATTTATTATTTATTCGTGCAATAGCACCGTCTATTCCGTCAAATATGCCGCAAAGAAAGATAAGAATCCCAAAAAAAAGAAGATTAGCAAAAAATACTAATGAAATGAAACTAAGAACCGCAAATGAAAGCATTATTATTGTTGCTATATTTGCTGTAATTCCTATTTTGTTCAATCCTCTAGCTATTAGCTCTACAAGAGGACGAAAAAGATATCGTACTCTAAATTTTGAAGGCATTTTATTTTTTAACTTGTCTTTCTTCTAATTTATCTCTCTTTTCTAATAAAAACCTCTAAACATAATACAAACAGAATTATTCATTAATTTAAAAGTTTAATAAAATAATATGAAAAAATTACTAGAAGAAAATAATTTAGAAATAATTAGAAAAATTTTATAGAAATATTCTTTTATATTCGTTATTAAATTAATATTAATCAAATCAAATAATTGAAAAACGAGATTGAAAACTCTTTGAAATTACGTTTAGTTTTGAAGACAAAAACTAAGAAAAATAAGGAAATAACTATTAAATTCAATATAGCACCTTCAAAGCATTTAGGTTTCATTAATTTTATTAATTTAGCTCTAAATCAAGATAAAGAAGTCATAGTTTCTTTTGAAAAGATTTCCAAATCTGGTGAGAAAGAAGAGAGCAAGATTTTTGGAAATTTTAAATTCCAAGGAAAAGACGAGCTTGTTTTACGACAGATCGAAGAAAAAATTCAAGAAAAAGAACGGAAAACACACAAACACAAATACAAAAAAAAAAAAAAAACTAAGTAAAATCTCTTTTAATAATCTTTAAAAAAAAGCTTTTTATTAAAATGAATAAAAAAATTTCTCTTAAAATTCCTGGTAGAATTTGCATTCTGGGAGATAAAATTGACTTATTGGGCAAGCCAGTTATCGCCATGGCCATTAATTTAATGATGACAATCAATTTTAAATTTCGAGATGACGGTTTAATTGAGTTTTATAGCCACGATACTAAAGAAAGGACTATTTTTGAATTAGGTGAGTCTCCTCCTAGAGATATCGATTTAGGATATTGGAGCGTCCTTTACGAACGATTAAAAGATCAAATTAATCAAGGTTTTTATTTAGAAGTTAAGTCAGAAATACCTATAGGCTGTGGGTTGTCAACTTCAGCGGCAGTGTCTGTAGGATTTGTTAGAGCGTTAAATGAAGCTTACAAATTGAACCTTAACAATTCTCAAATTGCAGAGTTAGCATATTTAGGAGAAAATCACGATTTAGGTATTCAGTGTGGTAGAATGGACCAATACAGCATTGCTTATGGTGAAGTAACTTTTATACAAACTGATGAGAATCCAAGAGTAGAATACTTAGATGTTAATGGATTATCCATTGTTGTGGGCGATTCCATTGAGGAAAGAAAAGCATCATCCGTATTAAATAGAGTAAAAAAACAAATTTTGGAAAAAGATCCCATTACCCTAAATGCTTTTAAAATAATTGAAGAATGCGTTTATCAAGGTAAAGAAGCGTTATTAAAAAGTGATTTTAAAAAATTAGGTGAATTAATGGATCGACAACAAGAACAAGAAGTAATTTTAAAAGCAGAGACCAAGAAAATAATGAAATTATGTACTGCTGCAAAAAATGCTGGAGCGTTAGGTGCTAAACAGATGGGTGCTGGAGGTGGCGGTTGCATGCTTGCAATTGCTCCAGGAAAACAAAAAGAAGTTGCACGAGCTATTGAAAACGCAGGTGGAAGAGCTTGGATTTTTGATATCTTTAAGTATTAATTTTTTGCTAATATAATAAATCCTAGCTTTACCAAGTTCTTGCAGATGTTATAAACTCTTTCGTGTTCTAAATTCAATTCATTAGCAATTTGACTAATAGATTTTCCTCCATTTATCAAATTAAACACATTAAAAGAAGTTTCACCGCTTAAAAAGTATTGAGGCTTTATTTTTTTCGAAGTTTTAAAGATAGGAATATAATCGCAATAATCAGGAAAATTATTAATTTTTTTATCATGGCTTAATAAAACCAAAGAATTATCGCCTTGAAAACTATTATTTTGTTCAATGATTTTTTCTTCCATGTTTTTAAAGAGGTCAATAACTTTTTTTTTAAATTGTAATTCATTTTCATTTTTCTCTTCATCAACATATTTTTTAATTTCTTTTTCAAACGAAGAAAAAGCGTCTTTTCTTCCGCTCCAATTTAATATTTGATTGATATTATATTTTTTTAAAAAAGTTCGAGAGATTTTTCTCAATGTTCTTTGTACATTTACGCCCTTAGAATTGTCATCGAAAGTTGCGAGATATATTAAATTTGGAAGGCTTGGATCTTTTAAGAACGATAACTTAACGCCTTTTTTTGAAAGTCTTAACTCACTTATAGTTCCTAAATCTTCAAATTGGTCTGAAAAAGAATTCAGCGCCGAAAAAAAGCCGGATATCATGATTAGAGAGTCTCCTTGGGAGAAAAGATTTTGAGATTTTGAACAACTCATGGATAGAATCGGCATTCCATCCTTAATAATTATCACATCACGGATCATGAATATCAATATTATTAATCATGAAAATTTATAAACTTAGATAAAATCATCGTTCAATTAAATACATGATAACTAAGTATATTAAAAAAAAGAAGAAGAGTAATACGTGAGTATTACAATATTTGATATTGAGGGTTAACTAGAGCGGTCTTTTACTCGTGAATTTTCTCAAGTTATTTTTGAATCTCCAATAATATATCATTATTAATCAAATTTTAGTCTTATTATCACGATTATTTATTAAATAACTTTTAGGTCTTTAGTCAATAATTTGATATAATCTATATATTTTAAACCCTTCATCTTAGCTTCTCTAGCAATAATTTTCCTTGCAATATGAATTTGTTG
>JAUWRB010000228.1 GCA_030610785.1 Promethearchaeota archaeon
CTTATATCGATGGATGGCTGCATACGGGTGATGTAGGTGTTTTTGATGAAGATGGGTATTTACAGATTGTCGACCGTACTAAGGACATGTTAAGTGTGAGCGGATTTAAAGTTTATAGCGTTCATGTAGAAGATGTCATGACTAAACATCCTGATATTCAAATAATGGCGATTATTGGCATTAAGGACCCAGACCGACCAGGAAGCGAAATTGTCAAGGCAGTAATTCAATTAAAAGAAGGAATTCAAGCAAGCGATAAAATAGAAGCAAGTATTAAAGCTTACGCTCAAGAGAATCTCGCCAAATACGAGGTTCCAAAAATCTGGGATTTCCGTGAAGAATTACCTCTAAGCATGGTTGGTAAAGTGCTGAAAAAAGAACTTCGTAAAGAATAAATAATTCGTTTTTTGTGATATAAAAATTTTAAAAATTTTAATTCTCTTTTTTTTTTATTTTGTTAAAGAAGTGTTTTAAAAATTGAATAAATTATTAAAATCTTATTAATCATTGGGAAATTTGATTTAAGATTTAAATAAAGATTTAAATAAAGATTTAAATAAAGATTTAAATAAAGATTTAAATAAAGATAAATTGATAATTTGTTATAATTTTGAAAAAATTAAAATTAATTAAAATTAAAAATAAAAATGTAAGAAGTGATATCACGTGGTAGACGATAAAATTAACAAATACATGCATGGATTTATCGAAGATATTTGTAACGACATAGGTCCTCGTGAATCTGGTACAGAACAAGAAGAGCTTGCAGGTAATAAAATAGAAGAGGAGATGAAAAAATTTTGTAATGAAGTGCGTCAAGAGGAGTATATTAGCAGCCCCAAAGCGTTCCTCGGAGGCATTAAATACGGAGCTCTCTTAATAATGTGTTCAATTGTTCTTTATTGGTTATCTGTATTAGTAGACCTTGGACTATTTCAAATCAACGTGAGTTTCAATTTAATTTTCTTAGTCATTGCGACTATCTTGATGGTAATTACTTTCGGTTATTTTATTTTAGAAGTAATGAAATATCACGAAACTTATGATTTTTTGTTTAAAAAAAAGCAATCCAAAAATGTAATTGGAACTATATATCCCGAAGGCGAAATTAAGCGCACGATTATCTTTTCCGCACACCACGATTCGGCCTATGAATTCAATTTATTTTATTATTTAAAAAGATTTGGACAAATTACAATCAATATAGGATATCTTGGAGCTGCGCTTGTTTTTATTGGAGTTATTCTAAAAATAATTTTCTTCTTGTTGTTAATTAATTTAACTGCTCTCTTTTTTGTGTTCGGGATTATCTTTTTGTTTTTTATTCCGATTATAATTCTCTACATGTATTTCCATTCATATAACTCAGTCTTAGGGGCGTTCGACAATTTATCTGGTGTAGCCATTGTATTAGGTATTGGGAAATTTTTATCTGAAAATAAAAAAAATAAAGAGATATATCCAATGCATTCTAAAGTTCACTTAATATCTTTTGCAGGCGAAGAGGCGGGATTAAGAGGCGCTAAACGTTATGTTAAAAGACATTTTGATGAATTAATGGAAAGTGAAACAATAACCATTAACATGGATTCAATCGATAAAAAAGACAAGGAGGTCATAATTGTTGAAAAAGAACCCGGAATTGGAGCTAAACACGATTTAAAAGTTGTTGATTCTCTATTCAAAATTACAAAAGATTTGAACGTTAAAGCTAAAATAGGTTCACTCCCTTTTGGAGCTACTGATGCTGCTGTCTTTAGCAAGAAAAACTTATCAGCATGTACAATTTCGAGTCTTAATTTAAAAGAAGAACTCGTCCCTTATTATCACACTAGAGAAGACACGCCATTGGTGGTTGAAAAAGAAGCTCTTGGTCAAGTGGTAAAGATTTGCTTAGAATATTTAAAAATGATAGATAAATCAGAATGATTAATAATCGTACTTTTTTTATTTCATTTTTTATTTATCGAAAAATATAGAAAAAATTGAAATTAATAAACTTCAATGATTTTTTGAATATAGTTCTCTAGTTCGTTTAAAATTACTACGATTTTAGTGTAATTCTCAATAAATAACATTAAAAAGGTTTTCTTATCGCACCCTACAATCATTATTGTTTGATTATTTAATTCTACAACAATTTTAGAAATATTTCTATCGCCAATAGTTTTTCCAAGAACTATTGCGCCATTTAATACTGACGCACACATTGCAACAAATTTCTTAATATCAAATTTCTCGTTAACATCCTCCTCTATAAGATTTCCATCTCGATAAGCAAATAAAACTCCGGATAAATTACCTATTTGTTTCAATTCATTTATAATTAATTTCAACATGTCAATGTCCCATGCTTTTGAAGGTGCTATATATCCTTAATCTTTACTTAAATGTTTCAATTTTTAATAATTAAATAAATTAATAAATTTAACTATTGATTTATACGTGGAAAATGAGAATTCAAAAAAAAAAAAAGACTTTACCATGTTATAGGCAGAAAGTATTATAACATTTCAAACTTTTTTTTTAATATATCTTTTACTAATTATTTATTAAATTTAATTACATTATATTTATGATTCAATTAAAAAATAAAATAAATAACATCACAATAAAAAAGAATGTTAATAAATTTTTATTATTTTAAATAAAATTAATACACTATGCTATTGAGTTGAAATATAATGCACGATGCCATGTTTAAGGTCTGTATTTTTGGAGATGGGGGTGTTGGGAAATCATGCTTGGTAAATCGATACCTCACAGGTGTGTTTAAAGGCGATTCTGATATGACCCTTGGCGTAGAGTTGTATTTAAAGAAATTAAAAATATCTAATAAATCCATTTCATTACAGATTTGGGACTTCGCAGGGGAAGAACGCTTCCGATTTATTTTACCCAGCTATTTAATAGGGGCTGATGGTGGAATTTTCATGTACGATATTACAAGATATTCTAGTCTAAAAAATATTGATAATTGGTTTGAAGTATTAATAGAAGGTTCCAAGAGTAAAAAAAGAGAATTCCCCATGATCATGGTCGGAGGAAAGTTGGACCTTGAAAAAAAAAGAGCTGTTTCCAGTGATGAAGCTTATAGCGTGGGAAAAAAACACGACCTGGAAGTTTTTATCGAATGTTCTTCTAAAAACGGTCAAAATATTGACGAAATTTTTGTTAAATTAGCGCGTTTAATGATGGAGAGAGAGGATATAATTTAATGACGTAAAAGATGCATGAAGAGTTCTTTTAAAAAGTTTTATTTTTTACGCGCTTAGAATACCATTCCATTGTTTTTATAACGATATTTTAAAATCGGAAGGTTTTTAGTATAGAAATTTCAAAGATTTTTTCTCATGAAACGATTTCTTTTAATATTACTAAAATCCCTAATATCTAAAGAAAATAATCTATGTTTTTATTCATATCGTTTCTATTAAGTTTTTACCGTGTATTTAAGCACTTAAATATTAATAAATCAAAAATCTTCCAAAAAAGACGGAATTAGAGATATTTAAATGATATACCGGATAAATCCAAAATCGCCGACGAAATTAGTATTTCCCCATTTCATCCATTTCTTTTAAAGAACGGGAAATAATCACTCCATGCGTTTTTATGAAAATTTTTTATCCGCCATTAAATCAAGAATCAGTCCTTAAACTTAATTGTTAATTCAAATATAAACCTACAAAATTTTTGGAAAATCTTTGACATTTTTAATTAAAAAATGCACGGTTCTTTCACTTTTATTTATTGATTAATAACTGATTATTAAACCATTAATATGGATTTTTTTGACTAATTTGGAAAAAAAAATATATAAAAAAATCTTTTTTTTAATGTATTTATATTTCAATTCTTTTTAAAAACTTTTTAAAAACAAAGATATATAAATAGGTTTTTTGATAAATATTCTGAATTAATTGACACAAATATAATTTTTTGTGGTAAAAAACACATAATTCTAATTTAAATAAAAAAAATAAGGCTTTAATATGGAAGACGAAATTCTTTTTCATGAAAATAGTTCTCTAAGTAAAACTGCTATAGAAAGGTTTTATCCCTCAATTTCTTTAATTTTCACTGCTGTGGGATGCATGGGGTATTGGGGTTTTATAAAAGAGTTACAAAACGCTAATATTGATGTAATTGGAATCGATGCAGATCCTCATTCTGTTGGCTTTCATCTAATGAAAAAAAGTTATACTGTCCCTTTAGGGAACGATCCAAATTTTCTCAATAAAATATTAAGAATTATTGATAAAGAACAAGTAAATGCGATTATTTCTAATCCTGAAGAAGAACTATTACCATTATCTAAGAATAAAAATAAAATTGAAGAGAGAGGGCCATTACTTTTGTGTCCTGATTTCGAAACTGTAGAAACATGTGCATACAAAAAGAAAACCCATGAATTTTTTACTAGAATTGGAATACCTACACCTGAAAATTATCAAATTAATTCAGTAATCTTTCCATGCGTGATAAAGCCCAATTTTGGAAGAGGAAGCGCTAATGTTTATTTTGCGAAGAATAAAAACGATTTTGATTTTTATATTAAAAAAGTGAAAAACCCCTTAATACAAGAATTTATTCCGGGGGAAGAATATTCGGTCGATATATTAGCTGATAGAAAAGGAAATGCTTTATCTATTGTTCCAAGGATTAGAATAAAAGTAGAATCCGGAATTTCAATAGGAGGAAAAACAGTTAATGATGCTAAAATCATTAAATATTGTAAAAAAATAGTGAAGAAATTAAAATTATTTGGACCATCTTGCATCCAATGCATTAAAAACGAAGAGGGCATAAAGTTTATCGAAATAAATGCCCGATTTGGAGGAGGGTCAATTTTATCGTTGAAAGCAGACCCATCGTTTGTTTATAATATGATAAGAATAATAAATGACGAGAAAACGATTCCAAGCAAAGGATATAAAGTTGGTTTAACGATGTTAAGATATTATTCAGAAATTTTTTACTTTACAAAATAAAAAAAAAATAAAAAAACATGCACTCGAGTACTGTACTATTTGATTTAGACAACACATTATTTAACGTGGAGCAATATTATTCAGGGGCTTTTGAAAAAGTTTCCATGTTTTTATCAATAAAATATACGCTTATTAAACAAACTATTTACGATGCTTTAATGAAGATATGGAAAGAAAACACGAGCATGTATCCACATATATTTGACGATTTATTAAACCTATTAGGAATAGAAGAAAATGTTAAAACTATAGTTAAAGTATTTAATGAATTTGACGGACCACTCGTACCTTATCATGGTTTAATCCCTATACTAAAAGCATTGAAAAATAAGAATTATAAATTAGGGATCATAACTGATGGAAATGTCGAAAGACAAAAACGAAAAATCGATTTATTAGGAATTCGCGATTATTTTGATTTAATTATATATGTTAAAGAATTAAACGAACATAAACCGTCCGAAATTCCATTTCAAGTGGCATTA
>JAUWRB010000141.1 GCA_030610785.1 Promethearchaeota archaeon
ATGGTGCCACACACAATAGGATATTTAATCCCAAGCATTTCTGTTACTTTAGTTTTAAACATTATATTATCACTTTTATTGATTTTTTTTAAAATATCTTTTATTCTTCTTTATTTTATCTATAATTCTCACGATATTAAAAATATTTAATTTTAAAAGATTACACATCAAATTAAATATAAAAAAAATTTATAAAAAGATCATGAAAGAAATTACTTCAAACGAGTATTATAATAAGGTTTTAGGATCGTGGATGGGACGCGTTGCGGGAGATTTTGTTGGATATCCCTTAGAATTTCGACCCTATAGTCTTATTAAAAGGAAATATGGAAATCTCGAATATTATCCAAAACCAATTAATCTTGATTACGTCAATGACGACGAGATGTACGAAATATGTGCGCTTATTGCGTTAGAAAAGAAAGGAGTTAATCTCACGGCAAAAGATATTGCTCAAGAATGGTTAAATCTTCTTTATAAGAAATATTTTACCGCAGAAAAAATTGCCTTAAAAAATTTAAAAAATGGAATATGGCCGCCTGAATCAGGGACTCGTGATAATTATTACTACGATGCAATAGGAGCTCAAATGAGAGCAGATATATGGGGGCAAATAACGCCCGGATGTCCAGAAATTGCAAAAAAATACGCAGAACTCGATGGGTCTATCTCACATGCGGGCATTGGAATTGAAGGCGAGGTTTATGTAGCAGTACTCATTTCTAATGCATTTTTCGAAAATGATATTCGAAAAAATATTACTAAATCTCTTAAGTATTTACCTCCAATTGAAAAAAGCCTTTACACTCAAACGATTCTTAAGGCAATGGAAATATATGAAAAATATCCAGATAATTTTCGAAAATCAAGGGAAGATCTAATTCAATATTGGCATTATATAAGAAAGAAAAAGATAAAACCAATAGATAAATTTATGGGTAAGCGTAGAGTAAAGTTTCTAAATAAATTTGTTTCAGCAGTACATGTTCTCCCGAATATTGCTATTATAATACTCGCATTGCTCTATGGGGCTAACGAAGAGGATCAACTTGGTAAGTCGATTTGTACTTCCGCCATGATGGGGCTTGATACGGATTGTAACTGTGGAAATATTGGTGCAATATTAGGAGCCCAATTAGGAGCGGATATGATTCCCTCTAAATGGAAAGAACCTCTTCAAGACACATTTGCTACTTTTGTGAAAGGTTACGAAAAATGGAAAATTACAGAGTTAGCTCAAAGGATTGCTAATATTGGTAAAAAAGTCGTGAAGGAAAAAGCTAATAACGTGGTTAAAATTATTGAATAAAGGATTTAAAAAGCACATTATATTATTTTAATATTAGTATAGGGTTTTTTTTATCTTTTTTTTTCCAAACCATGATAACAACATAAAAAAACATGAGATGCGTATGATTAGCTTAATGAAATTCTCTTTAAAAAAAAAAAAGATGATGAAAAATTTCTGCTTTTAAAAAAATTGAATATTTAATATTTATTTAGATAAAACATATGAATGAGGTGTATTTAATGAAAAAAACAGTAAAAAGAATGAGAAGTTCTCGATTTTTAGGAAAACAATTATCCCGTTTAAAAATGGGACAGTCGTATTACGCCATAATAACGTCAACGATAAACGCAGTTGCATTGGTTTCACTTGCGTTCGAAGTCGGATTAATGATACTAATATTAATATTTCCATTACTCATTTTAACTACTTTTTTCGTTGGTTATTATTTAGATGTTCGTAATATTAATTCGATGGATTCGCTTAAATCAAACGAAATGGCGCACCGTTTTCTCAATACGGGAGATTTAAAAAGCCAAGAGTTTCAATTAATGCAAACTGAAATCATCATTGAAGCAATTATAAAAGGTAAGCAATTCGATGTGAACAAATTAAAATCAAAGTACGAAGAATATGTTAATAAATGGAAGCCACCTAAAAACTAGAAGAAAAAAATCTTATAAAAAATAAAAAAGGAATTATGATCTTAATTAATAATTAGTATCATAAAAATATCTGCCGTACTTTTCTTTAAACGCCTCTGCTACTTCATCAACTTCCGGACGAATGAATTCGTATCCATCTTTTATGGTTTCATAAGTTACGGGAATAGTACCTAAAACTTCGCCGTCAACTTGGCAGAGATAAGGTTCATCTTCCGAATTTAACATCTCAATTTCGACTTTTTTGCTCTGAAATTCGGCTACATTAGGATGGGGAAGCAATGTTGCTGAATACATTTTATTAAAATAATAGAGTAGCTTTCCCTTGCCGATATCCACGACACTTATATTAAATAACCCATCATCAACTCTCGAGTTTTGACATATATACATCCAGCCGCCATACGAAGGACCGTTACCTACCGCTAAAAGATTGGCATTACCCTCATATTGGTCGTTGTCCATGGTAATTTTAACTTTTTTGCTTTTCCAAGTTATTAACGTTTTTAATACTTGGACAACATAATTCTTGGTTCCTTTGAAATGCTTTTTAGCCTCATTAGTCCGTTTCGTGACCTCAGCATCAAATCCCTGAGAACCAATTCCCAAAAAAAATCGTTTGACACCTTCATGGGTAGTAGCTAGACCTATATCAGATTTACTGCTGTGCCCCTCATGAATAACTTCGCATGCTCTCTTAATGTCAGGTAAAATTCCAATTGCTCCAGGGATATCATTACCAGTACCCATAGGGATAAAACCGCATAAAGCTCCCGAGTTAGAAGTTATTGCACCATGGAGAACCTCATTGCACGTTCCATCCCCTCCCGCACCAATAACGCGATATCCATCTCTTGCTAATTGATTAGCTAATTCTATTGCGTGTCCTGCATACTCGCTTTCAAATAATTTATACGAGACATTTAAATTATCAAGACATTGACACGCGTAGTCAATATCTTTTTTTGATTCTTTAGTTTTCCCCGCCACGGGGTTAAAAATGATTGCGTGATCTTCCATTTTTAAACAGTTTAGCTCATTATTTAGTATTTAGAAAGATATTAAGAATTTCTAATTTAATTAATAATTTTTAATAGAATGTTTGGATTTAAATAGTTTTATTATTTAACATTTGAGGATAATTTATAGATTTAAAAATAGTGCTTTTCCATGATATCTTTTACTGCGTCTTTAAATATGATTTCGCCCATTTGCTTATAGCCTTCTACTGAAAAATGAAGTCCATCTAAGTAAGCACATTCATTTTTTAAATTTCCGTCCTCATCCATCATCCCTTTATATAAATCTGCGAATGGAATTCTGTTTTCTTTAAAAAATAACTTTAACATGTCGTTTAGTTCAATCTTTCTTTTATTGTAGGACTTGTTAGATTGCTCCATTCTAATTGGCGGAATTGTACCTCCTATTGAAAAAATGCCATTATCTCTTGATATTTCGTGTAATTCCTTGATATTTTTGAAGATCTCATCGTTTTTAATGCCCCAACCTAAATCATTTGTGCCTCCAATAATAATTGAATAATCCGGTTTAGGTTTGATTCTCAATAAATCAATTTTAAACCTTCTAAAAAAATGACTTGTTAATTCTCCTGGAACACCCCTGTTTATAAAAATCAAGTTATTCACGATTTCATTGTTAAAATTTATAAAATTTGTTTTTAAATGTTCAAAACATAGATTTTTAAGCCAAAATTCATATTGGGATTCGATATTGCCATGACTTTCCGTATAAATTCCATCAGGATTAGGGTCGTGACCAGGATAACCTGCTGTTAATGAATTCCCTAAACATAAAAATATCATGATAATTAATTTATATTAGATAGATAATAAAAAATTAATATAAAAAAAATAAAAAATATAGCATAGAATATATTTTAAGAATTATATATAAAAAAATTGAAAAATTGGCCCGGTAGTCCAGTTTGGATAGATTATGAACCCAATTGGGTTCAAAGTCGAAGGCACCTGGTTGCGAACCAGGAAATCGAGGGTTCAAATCCCCCTCGGGCCATTAATTTTTACGAGATTTTTTAAATTTATATGATATAATCTAAAATTTCTGAAATGTTGCTAATTTTTATGAAGTTAGGAACTTTGATTTCTTTTTCAAAAGGAAATTTAAACAATCGTTCACACAAAATTGTTTTTAAACCCGCTCTATGCCCACCTACAACGTCAGCATGCTCATCTCCGCATATTAAGCAAGAATTCGGGTAATTTTCTAAACCCATTTTTTTTAAAGTATGATAAAATATTTCTGGATCAGGTTTTCTTCTTCCGAATTTGGCCGATGTAACAACAGTATCAAAAAATTCAAGTAAATCGTGTTTTTTTAAAAGGTTTTCAATTGTAGCATGGTGAGGATGATTAGACAATATAGCTATTTTAATTTCCTCTAATTTTGAGATTTTTTTTAAAGTATTTCTTGTGTGCTCAAAAGGCACCCATTCTTCTAATTCAAACGCGTGATATAAATTAGCCAATTCGTCGTAAATTTCCTCGTTAATATCTATCAAACTATCAATATATCTTTTTTTTTCCATTGTTTCCAATACATTTTGAAAAATCATGTTGGTAGGAAACTCGATTTTTGTTTTAATACTTTCCTTAAAAAAAAATGCTCTTTTTTTATTAAAAAGACTAATAAATTTACGAATGGTCAAATCGTCCTTTAAAATATTTAACTTTTCCAAATAATTTGCTGAATCTTGTAATCCTTTTTTGTAGCATTCAAAATATCTCTTAACAGAAACATTTTTGAAATAAAAAATAGTAAAACCGAAGTCTAATATCAAACCTTTAATTTTCAGTTTTGTCATTATTGACACCTATTAGGCAATTTTAATGTTAATACTCAATTAATTAAATAGATAATTCTAAATTTTAATTTAACTTAATTCAAAAATTAAGAGATTTTTTTATAGAATTTGTTTTTAAAATTATTTTAATAAAAAATTTAAAAATAGTTAAAATAACATTAAAAAATTCTTGTGTTTTGGTTTTACTGAAATTTATAAATATGGGCTTTTATTATTCATGCACTATTTTTTAAGTAATTTTTATTCATGAAAATTAAAAAGCTTAAAAATTATTGTAATAGAGAGGATTAGATTATTATTAATAGATTGCATGATTTAAATGTAAATTAAAAGCGAAATTTATTCGGCTTACAATTTAGCCATCCAAAATTAACAGAAATAAAAATAAGGCAAAAAAAATGCTACGACAAGTTTATATTATCAAACAGGACGATATAATATACAAGAGAATTTTTGGAAATGCTTTAACTGACCCGGAGATTGAGGATATTAGTTTCAAAATAAGAAATATGGCAAGAAAAGCAAAGGAAAAAGAAACGAGTCACATTGATTTTTTTAATTATAGAGTATCGTATGATGTAGAATTAGAGCTAAATCTGATTTTTATCTTTGTTACAGGATTGGTAGATGATTATTTTAGATCGATAAAAACACAATTATCGAATTTTAAAGAAGATTTTCTAAAATTGTTTGCTGATAGCATCGAAAAGGAGATGCTAGATTATTCTAAAATTGATATTCTAAACGCCATTATTGATAAAATGCACAGAAATTTAAAACCTAAAATTGCCGTAGTTGGATTTTCAAGCGTTGGAAAAACTACAATCAAAAAATTACTTAAATTAGATGAAATTCCTCTTCAACACATTCCTACTATTTCAGGAGACATCGCCACTATTAAAATTGGGAAATTATTTTTTAGCCTTTTCGATTTTGCTGGTCAAGATCAATTTAAATACCTTTGGAAAGGTTTTATAAAAGGGAGTGATGCTGTATTGATAATAACAGACTCAACTCTTAAAAATATCGAAAAAAGTAGATTTTTTTTAGAGTTAAAAGAAAAAGAAGCATATTATGCCCGTTCAGCAATTATTGGAAATAAACAAGATTTGCCTAACGCCATGAATGTTAAAGAGATTGAAAAATTGTTAGGTTTAAAAACATATCCTATGATTGCTAACAGAATAGAAAATCGAGATAAAATGATTCAGATTATCACTGAGATTTTAGACATGAACATTGAATCAAATCCTTTATTAGACGATTTAGTTGAAACAAAACAAGTGACAGAAGAAATTGAACTTGTCATTAATAACGAGCCTCTTAAAAAAATTGGAATTCCAAATGATAGTATCTCTGTGGGCGACTCTAATGGACTTAGAGATCTTGGCCTTGAAAATAGAGTTTTAAACGCTGGAAAAGATCTTAAAAATCATTTATTTGAAAATAAAGAACCTGACTTGAAAATAATTCAAAAACCTACTAAAAGTATAATTCTTGACTCTCATATTGAAAGTGTAAAAAAAAAAATGAAAGAAGATATTGAGGATTTTAACCTTAAAGAACGGTTGTTAGGAATTATAAGAGTGAAAAAGCGCGTGAAGATTAACTATGTTGAAAAATTTCTAAGGATTAGCCACGAAAAAATAATTGGTTTGATTTATGATTTGGTTGGAAGCGGTCAAATTGAAGGCGAATTTAACGATGATGACACCGAATTTAAATTAAATTAATTAATCCATTTCATTTTTTTATATTTAAAAACATTAAAATTCGAAGGAAGGAATTAGAACCTTTCGAATTCATTTATATAAACTTAAATTTAACTTTCTAACAAGTTCCACATCCATCTTGACTACTTCACGGTTATATGTTAAAAGTCCGTTGATTTCTCCCTCAACATCGGTGATTTGTGTATAAATCGCTGCACAAAGACCCATAGGAATTAATTCATGAAGTTTTGAAATCAATTCCGAATATTTATTATATAATATCTCTGCATTCTTGAATTTTTTATAAGCCCATCTAAATTTTTTATGCCACATGTGATCCTCAACCTTCAAACCTAATCCACCAAATTCTCCATTAACCGCCGCACGACCTTTGAGCTTCTTGGGAATGCATGGACCCGGATATTTATGGCAATCTCTAATATCTCCCACTCCTTTATCAAACCATCCGCTTGCGTTATTAACAAGCCGATAAGGGTCTTGGCTTTTAATCTTCTTAACCACATTTTTCGTTTCAAATTGCCCCCATCCCTCATTAAAAGGCACCCACATCACAATTGAAGGAGAATTATAGAGTGTAGAAATCATAGATTCAAGTTCATTATAATAATTAATTCTTCCAAATTTTTTACGTCTTCTAAGAGATTTACCTCCACTAGGCATGTCTTGCCAAACCATAATTCCAAGTTTATCGCAATAATAATACCATCGCAATGGTTCTACTTTTATATGCTTTCTGATTACATTAAATCCAAGTTCTTTAGTTATTTCAATATCATATCGAAGTGCTTCATCTGTAGGAGCCGTATATAATCCATCAGGCCAATACCCTTGATCTAAAGTGCCATATTGAAAGATTGGTTTATTATTCAGTTCAATCGTTCGGTTTCCTTTATTATCACGCCCGAGCCTGATTTTTCTCATTCCAAAATAACTTTTTACCTCATCTATAATTTTTCCACTTCTATCAAGTTTAACAGCAATATCATAAAGGAATGGTTTATTGGGACTCCAAAGCTTAGGATTAGGGATTTTTAACGAGAATTTTTGATCTATACTTCCGGAAGTTGTTAAAATTTCGCTATTCTCGTCCCTAATTTCAATATTTATTTTATCTTTTAATTGGGGATTATTAATTTTTACAATAAGGTTTAAAATCTCTTCGTCAATGTCAGGAACCATCTTTAAGTTATCAATGTAAGTTTTTTGTACTGGTTCAAGCCATATTGTTTGCCATATCCCCGATATTGCCGTATAAAACACTCCAAAAGGAATTAAGGTTTGCTTTCCCCTTCCTTGATGGCGTTTCTGTGTAGGATCCCACACAGAAATAATAAGTTCATTATCCTTATTTTCATAAACATGGTCAGTAATTTCAAATGAGAATGGAACATATCCACCTCTATGAGTGCCTATTTCGTTTCCATTTACCCAAATTGTTGCCTCCCAATCAACTGCGCCAAAATGCAGTAAAATCCTTTTTTCGCTCCAAGATTTTGGAATCGTAAAATTACGTTGATACCATAATTTTTGCTTAGGCTCAAGCTTTTCTTTTACACCAGATAAAGCAGATTCTACAGGAAAAGGAACAAGAATTTTACCTTCATAGGAATTAACCATTTTCTCATTTCTAGGTCTAATTATATAATTCCATAGGCCATTTAAACACTTCCATTCTTTTCGTCTTAGTTGCGGTCTAGGATACTCGGGATGTGGATTACTGGGAGAGACATCTCTAACCCATCGTGTCATTATTTGACCTTTTACAGGTTCCCATATTGGTTTTTCAGTTCTTTTCATATTTTTTTAGTTAATTTTAATTTTAATTTTCATTAAATTACCCTAATTTATAGTTTTTTTCATTAAAAATTACTGCTTTTTATGGAACTTGAATCGTCCTAATCAGAATTTTATCGAGATGAAAAATTTAACGTGATGAGAAGAATGATCATTCAAACTAATATTAGTTTAATAAAAAACTAATTATAAAAAAAAGTTTTAATTTAACTTTATAAATCATGTCAATTGATAAATGGTTGGATGATAATGGTCCAAAAAAAAAAAAAGGTAAAATAGAGGAGCTGTTAAAGACTCTTTCAAAAGAAGAGGTTCAAGAATAAAAAGAAAAAAGCATAAAAAGAATAA
>JAUWRB010000265.1 GCA_030610785.1 Promethearchaeota archaeon
GTTTATATTCAGAGATACTCAAAATTGGCCTATTGGTACCGGTTTACATGATTCTGAGTGGAGAAAAGATCCTTCCTTAGCCTATGGAGGAAGTTTATTTGAGCATAGCATACACGATGTGGATATGCTTGAATATCTTTTCGGTAATGATTTAAAACCTTCGAATTTATTTGCTAAAATTCGTCATGTTTCTCCTTTAACACAAAATAGGCTTGAAGACGTGGCACTATTAAATTTTGAATACAATGAAGGATTTGTAGGTAATTTAACAAGCATATGGAATCAAGCTAAAATTGATGAGAGGAGAATTGAGATTTTCTTTGAAAATGGATTCCTTCTTTTAGATGGATACGATGGTTTTTCTTTTAAAAAATTCGAATATCTTATTAAAAGGAAAAAAACTAGATTGAAAGTGAACGATATATTTGCGGAATATTTGAAGAAAATGAATTATCCTCAAATGACTCCAAGTACAGGACCTTATTTATTTGAGAATTTAAGTTTTTTAGAATCTTTAATCGCAGAAAAGAAGCCATATCCGGGTTTAGAAATTGGGCTTAAAGCTCATGAAATTATTGAACTCGCATACCAATCTTCAAAAGAAGATAAGAAAGTTTTCGTTAATTAGGTAAATATAACATTATAATAACTAATTCCTATCGCTAAAAAAATTAGAACTGAAATTGGAATTTTATTCAAAGGAGGATTAATTTTTTTTTTAATCATCATCATCATCTTTAGAACCAAAAAAATCAAAGCTAATGAATTCTTCCTTTTGTTTCTTCAGAAATTCTTCGTATTCATCCGGGCAATACATTATTGCTCCCTCGTCCAAAATATGAAGAATAGCGTTTTTAAATTCCTTTTTATTTAATTTATTTTGATCTTTTCCATTTAACGCTCTGGTTTTAATGTAGTACCTAACGATGAAAATTCCATCCCTAACGGTATATTCGTCGTGTTTGTGTGAGTTTTGGAGGAAATCCACGCAATAATTTAAAATTTCTTCTGATCCAAAGGGTAGATTATAATTTAGAATTGCCAGTTCATCGGTTCTATTAGGGAATTCAACTATAATACGAGGACTGAGCCTTGATTCTATGTATTCTGGTAGCTCAAAAGTACTAGAATCACTATTCATGGTCACGCATAGTCGAAATTCAGGGTGGGCGTAAATTCTTAAACCTACAATAATCGAATCTATATATCTACGTTTATCCATTAACGGAGCCAGAGACGCCCAACTCTTTTCGCTCATCCTATTCGCCTCGTCAAGTAAACAAACCCCGCCTTTAATCATGGCCGATACTAAAGAACTCGCAATGTATGCAATTTTGTTATTCTCAGATATTACAGGGCTTATTAGTAAGTCTTCAGGTCTTGTATCCATTGTTGCTTGAAAAATATATACTGGTCTTCTTAGCCTTTTTCCGGTGGCATAAGCAAGAGTCGTTTTTCCAACTCCGGGTTTTCCTAAAATTCGAGGAGTTAATGGTAAATCCATGTCATCAACAACCATCCACGCAGCTTTTAATTCATTAATTAAATCTTCATTACCGACCCATTGCATATCGACATTTGCTGGCTCTGATAAAATCAATTCAATATCAGAAATTACTACTTTTTCGCTCATTATTATTTATTACAGTTCTTTATCTAAAATCTTTCTTAAATAATAAAGAAATCTAAGAATTTTAAAAGTTAAGAAATTTATAAAAAATAGGTTAAAAGCAAATAAAAAAGGTAATTTTTATAAAAAGTATAGAAACCACGGTTGGAAGAGTAATTGTTGCTAAATTGGAACCAGAAGACGATGTTTTAGATTCAATTAAAGAGTTAGTAAAGAAATATGAAATTAAAGCGGGACTCGTTAATTGTATTGGTGCTTTTAAAAAATTTACTTTTGGTTTTTTTGATCTTGATACTAAACAATATAAATTTAAAACTTTTAACGAAGATGTTGAATTAATTTCTTGCATGGGAAATATCTCTTATAAGGATGGAGAACCAATAATTCATCTACATGTGACTATTGGAAGAGACGATTATACTATAATAGGGGGTCATCTAAGTCAACCGAGCATAATTTCTGTGACAGGAGAAGTTTATGTCTATGAAATAAGTCAAAAATTAAAAAGAGCTAACGATCCTCAATTTGATTTGTCACTTTTAGCCTTATAAAGTATAATTTTATTAGTTAATAACACACTTGGAATTATAGAGAAAAAACCTTAAATAAGCTATAAAAAATGATAGGCGATTATAAAGGAGATGTTAGAAACAAGGTTGTTTTAGCTCTTTTACAAGCATATCAGGATACTCTTGATTACGATGGATTGAAATCCATATTAAGAGAAGCAGAATTTTTTGAAGTAAGTCATATTGAAAATTTAAATCCCAATCACTTAATGGATTTTTTTTCCTTCAAAAAACTTCTTTCAGCTCAAAATTGTTTATTGTATAGGTGCGATAAATTATTATTTAAGATTGGAAAGAAATTTTCTTTTTATTTGTTTCCTTTAGGGAAACAAATTGAAGAAATCATAACAGAGATTAATGAATTAATCTTAACTGATTGGAAAGTTGAAATTGTAAAAAAATCAAAAAATTCAATAAAAATAAGAGTTCAAAATTGTATTTTTTGTTCTGAAATTGGAGTACCATGTTATTTTTTTAGAGGATTTCTAGTTAATTCGTTGGAAAAGACACTTCCTTCCGACAAAAAAGTAATTTTTATGGGTCAAAAAGAAAATCTAAAAGATCCAAATCATAACAATTTTTTTTTTAAATTAAAAATCAAAAAAAAAAAATATATATAAGTATAGACAATAAAAAGTTAAATAAAACTAAAAATGAAAAATGAATTACGAATAGAGGATTATGATAAATGATGACAGAAGAAATAAGGGAATATGTATTTAAAATTGTTATTTTGGGAGACAGTGGAGTTGGAAAAACGAGTTTAATAAACCAATTTATAGAAGAGACATTTAAAGAGGATTATAAGCCAACACTTGGAGCAAATATTATTCGTAAAGATCTAATGATCGAAAAAATAAACGCTAAAATCCGATTAATAATGTGGGACCTTGCTGGACAAGAAAAGTATAATGTTATTCGTTCAATGTACTTTCAGGGATGTGTGGGAGCCCTTTTTGTTTACGATGTTACACGCCATTCTACTTTTGATAATATTAATTTAAAATGGTTAAAAGATTTTAACAAATACGTTAAAAAAGAAGGATCATATGTTTTAATTGGGAACAAAATTGATTTAAAAGACCAATGTGTTGTCTCTACAGATGAATGTAAAAAATTAGCCAACGAGATTAAAGCCAGTGATTTTGTTGAAACAAGTGCAAAAACGGGAGAAAATGTCGAAAAATCGTTTTTCAACTTAGTAAATCAAATTCTTCGTAATTACGGAGAAGATGTTTAAATTATTCTTGTAATTTGAAGGTTTCTTATTTTAAATCCCTCAGTTTTTTATAATCAAATTATTTAATTTTCCAAGTAGATGGTATGAATAAAATGAAAGAATTATCTAAAAAAGTGTTAAGCGCTCCAAAATCAAAAATAAGGGAGTTATTTGACCTCGCTGCGGGGCGCACGGATGTAATAAGTTTAGGGATAGGACAACCAGATTTTCACACGCCCGAACCTGTAATTCAAGGAAATATTGCCGCTTTAAAAAATAATATTACTACATATGCACCAACGCGAGGGGTTCCGGAGTTATTAAAATTAATTGAAAAAAAATTGGATAAAGTAAATCATATTAATACAAATTGGAAAGAAAACATTATTTTAACAAATGGCGGGTCTCAAGCGATCACTCTTACATTTGCATCAATATTCAATCCAGGTGATGAAATAATCATTTCCTCTCCAAATT
>JAUWRB010000002.1 GCA_030610785.1 Promethearchaeota archaeon
ATCACGATCATTAAAAATAATGATAATACCATTGGAACGATGGGAATTCACGCCTTTGGAGATCGTGTAAGACCTTATTTCGTTAAGGCAACGGTCAACGAATTAGGAATCCATTGCCTTTAGGCCATGGTAGTTCAATAATGATTTGATTAAAAAATTTAATTTTTAATCATTTACCTAATTTTAAAAAAATAATGGAATTCTAAATACTTGCTAATTAAAAATGGTCGAAAGGATCGAAAAGGATGTTGTAAACGAGCATTACGACAATTTACTGCTTCAAATATACGAGTTAAAAGAGGCTTGCTAATATAAATGTAATTAATCCGAAAAACGCTCCAATCTTCAACGATAAACTGATTTTTTTAAAATCTTTTTTGTTCAGATTTTTATGAAAAGAAGAAATTAAAGCATGAATAACAACGATTAATCCAAATATCATTGAAATAAAAAAAAACATTGGATTAATTATATCTGTAAAAAGTGGGAGAATGAAAAATATAATTGCACAAGTATCAAACACAATTGAAATAAATATAGATTTTTTAATTCCAAATTTAATTGCCAAGGTTTTTACACCTTCCTTTTTATCCCCTTCAATATCTTCACATCCTTTAACAATTTCTCGAGAAAGTAAGAGAAAGAACGAAGTTAAAAAGAAGAAATAGATATAAGTTGGGACAATTGAACTATTTAAGACAGCTCCATAAATTAATCCAATTGAAAAAGATATGCCTACAATTATATTTCCTATAAATCCTTGCTTCTTTCCCCAGGCTGAATATGCCCACCCCATGAAAGCAAAAAAAAGGGCTAAGATTATGTTTAGAAAACCTAAAGTAAAAATTAATGAATGAATAATCGAGAATATAATACCGATTCCACTCATTAAAAAAAATAGAAATTTCGCTTGAGGAACGGTTATTCTTCCGCTTGGAATAGGTCGATTTGGTCGATTAATGACATCTATGCCTGAATTAAAATCGTAAATGTCGTTTATTATCATACCTGAGCCAGCAATAAAAAAATAAGTGAGAATGCCTAAAATTAAAGTAATAACCAGTAAAAAGGTGTCTACTCCAGTTCTTGTGTTTAATATGCCAATAATAACTGTTAGAGAGCCCATAATACAGTTTACAGGTCTTATTATTTCGATGGCATCTCTAATTTTCATAATATGATTAATATAAACTCATTAAATATATTTTTCTTATTTAACGAATTATTGCTGTTATTTGCAGAAGTCATAAAAAGCTTAAGTAAAAATCTTTTTAATTAAATAGCAATTATTTTATACTATGGTTTTGTCAAAACGCGAGCGCGTGTTAAAAACTCTTGAACTTGATGGTGAACCAGATATTGTTCCAATTAATGTTTTTGGTTTTGAACATACCGGCACTTCTTTTAAAGATTTTAAGAATTCTAACGAAAGGAAAGAGTGCTTTAGTTTTGTAAAGTCTAAAACTTCTAAAATAAAATATTTCATTACAGAGCAGCGGTTTTGGAATGTTGATGCCCATGCGATGGATCCTTTTGGTATATCAAAACTGAAAATCAAGACTAAAAAAGCTCCACTTGACTTTCCAGATTGTCGTATTGACACCATGGATGGAAGATTATATAAAAATGTGGAGCAAGTCGAGACTGGTTTGTCATATTCTTGGTATGTTGGAGGTTACTTCACAACACCAGAGATCTTACATTCTTATTGGGATAAATATGGTAAACCTTCAGAGTTGATTAACGATAGAATTAACTATTCACCTCAAATTTGGGATGGTTTTGTAGAAGCGCTATCACCTTATTTCTACCCAATGGCTAATTTACCAATAAATGCTTTTGAATCCTTATTTGGGGGCTTGACAATGGGTAGGGTAGCATATTACATGCGTAAAAACCCTCAATTCATTCATGAAGTCATGGATGAATATACTAAAGCGAACATCGAAATTGTCAAACGGTTTTCAGAAGCTGGAGTTGATGTGGTGTTCATGGGCGATGATTTGGGTTATAAGGGACAAACAATTCTTTCTCTTAAAAATTTTCGCGAATTTAATCTTCCATGCTATAAAAAGATATATCACGAATGTAAAAAAAATGGAATGTTGGTTGTTCAGCATTCTTGTGGGAAGATTGATGATTTCCTACCAGATTTGACCGATGCGGGACTTAATTGTATCCAAGCTCTAGAAGCGACAGCAGGGGTCGATTTAGCGGGTTTAAAGGAAAGATTAGGGGATCGATTATGTTTCATGGGAGGATTGGATTCCTCTGGCGTGATTGCTTTTGGAAATCCAAAAGATGTTGAGGAAAATGTGAAAAAGTGTATAAAAGTAGCCGCTCATGGAGGAGGTTATTTTGTTGGACCAAGTCACGATATAATAGATATACCTTGGGAAAATATTTTAGCAATGAGAGCCGCTATAGAAAAATATAGAAAATATCCATTATTTAATAAATAATAATTTTTTTTTGATTTTTATTTATTATTTTAAAGCGTAATTATTATTCTTGGATTTACCTGCCTCTTTTATTTCATCGATGATTACTTTTAACGAGGAACCATTATCATTTACTATATTTTGTTCCAAAAAAGTACCCATAACAATGATACTCGCACCAGCTTCAACAAAACACCTTGCATCTTTTTTATCTTGGACACCACCACCAGTAATAATAGGAATGTTTAAAACTCTTGAACATAATTCTATGTGTTCTACAGGAATTCTTAAACTACCGGATCCCGCTTCCAAATAAATAAATTTAAAGCCAAACATTTCTGCTGCCAGCGAATATGCGGCGGTTAATTTAGGTTTATTCCTTGGAAGTAGCTTTGCTTTCCCTAACCACCCCGCGGTACCACCAGGTTCTATTATTAAATAACCCATTGAGATATGCTCGAGATTTGCTAATTTAATCGTATAAGAGGCAATAGCTTGCTGTCCTATTATAAAATAGGGGTCATCAGAATTTAATAAAGACATGAAGAAGATTGCGTCGGCTTTTTTAGAGATATTGGATAAGCCTCCAGGAAAAATAATTATTGGTACCTCTACTTTTTTTTTTATTAATTCAATCGTTTTATCTACATAACCTTGGTCACATATAGTGCTCCCTCCTATTAAAATAGCGTCTGTTCCAGCGTCAACCGCAAATTTGGCAATTTTCGCAGCTTTATTAGGATTTTGTTTAATAGGGTCAGGATCTATTAATGAGAAGTGGAGGACCCCTTCAGCGTTTAATTTATTAATTATAAATTCATAAGTGCTCTCTTCGAAACATTCGTTAATTAATTTTTCAACCATGAATATCACTTTTTAAAAAATTTTTATCCGTTTTAGTTTTTATTATCATTTTTTTTATCTTGTCGTAAATTTCTATAACTTTATTCTTCCAATCTCCAAATTTGTCAATATCTTTTGGAAATTTTTTATAAAGACTATATATCTCTTTCATTTTTATTCTAAGATAATTTAAGTCTAATAACAAGTTGGGACGACTAATCCCCTTAAATGCTTTAATTGCCATGTTCATTAAATCTAATTTCATGCTACCAGTAGAGGATATTTCTAAAATTTCGTCTCCACTTAATAAATCGCGTTCTAAACCAAAATTTAAATCTTGATTGGAAAGAACCTGTAATACCATTCTTAATAAATCTAACGAAGCAAATTCCGCTCCAAAACTGGTCATGACATCATGATTATAGGGCCATAACATCTTTAAAGAAGTATCATCCTCTTCGATAGCATTAACTATCGTGCTTGCTGCCATATATCCCGCTCTCATCGAAGGATCAATCCCTCCCCCGTGAAGAGGATTAACTTGGCAACCAGCATCCCCAATTAAAATGAATCCATCATCGGCACACGACCAAAGCGGTCTTCTTACGGGTGCAACGCCCCCTCCAGAGGAAAGTATTTCAAATTTAGTAGTAGTTACGAATTTATTAAACGCATTTTTTTTATATAATTCTTTAACCTTTCCACCATAATTCATGAACGTGCCTAATCCGATATTTATCGAGGTTTCATTTTTAGGAAAATACCAGATATAACCGCCCGGAGCTTTTTCCTGATCTAATATTATTGTAATATATTCAGGGTCTTTTAATTGTTGATCTTGTGGAGAAAATTTCACAATCTCTCGGTAACACAAAATTGAATCTTCTTTTAAAATTTCCTTTTCTATTATTGAACTTTTAACTTTTTTTCTTAAAGGTGAGTAATAACCAGTCGCATCTATCGTGACTTTAGCCCAGAGATCGAATTTTTCACGGTTTTTTACTCGTACTTTTATTCCTGAGACGTGACTATTTTTATATAATAAATCTAAAGCCATTGTATTATCTAAAAATTGCGTTACTCCAGCGTCAAGAGCCTCGTCTAATAGTCTTTGTCCAAATTCTAATCTATTAACAATATAACCCGCTTGTTTAGGATCAGTTAAATTAATGCATTTTTTTTCATTGGGAGAGTATAATTTGGCTCCCTTTATACGACACGATAACTCCTCATCCTTAGGATGATTTATTTTTAGAATATCAAAAATTTCGTTTCCTACTGCGTCTCCGCATATTTTAGTTCCAACTTGGCTCCTTTCCTTTCTGTCAATTAAACATACATTCAAACCTTTCTGAGCTGCGAATCGAGCTGCTGTAGAACCACCCGTTCCGGCGCCAACGACTATAACATCGAACTTTTTTTTTATATTTTCCATATTCATTAAATGAGATCTTATCATAAAAATAAAGAAAAAAAATAGAAATTAAATTAAAGTTAAAAGAAACATTATAAGAGTAGTAAGAATTGGTACAGTCAAATCATCCCAGGTTGAAGGAGAAATCAATTCTATAATGGTTGCTAAGACACTTGTGATTAATGAGAAAAGCAAAACTTGTTCTACTGTTAAATGAATTTGAGTAATCGGATTAGTTAAACCAAACACGGTATATGAGAAAAGACAAACTAAAAATGCGCATGTAAAAAAAGTTAGTGAACCTTCTAAGGTTCTTATAGTATTAAGCCATGGGAGTTTTATTTTTATTTTTCCGTATTTTTTTCCAATAATCGAAGCAAGAGTATCAGCAATTATCATGATTAATATTCCAGCGATTGGAAAATACATTTGATCCGAAGCAAAAATAGCGAAAAAAGTTACTAAGGACAAGATTGCAAGACAATAATGGAAAGGTCCTTGTAAATATCCCGCTTTTTCTTCGGCTTCTTCGCCGATTGAATCGTACAATTCCTTTAATTGTTTAACCTTACTCTCTTTTGAACTAAGGAAAGTTAATATAGTAAGCGATCCCGCAATTATTACAGCAAACCATACCCAATCAAAAAATGGTGTGCTCAAAATGCTCAGTCCCGCAAACAAATGTACTATCTTGCGAGCGGTAAATTTTGAAATTTTATCTCTCTTTTTCAATTGAATTGGAACTTGAATAGCTACAACGATATAGAGGTATGTTAAAAACACAAAGAATAAATCAAGTAATAAGGTCATTTTAATATCATTTATTTTTATTGTTAAGCAAAAAAAAAATTTTATTAATTAAAAATAAAATCATTTAAATAATAATATGAAATGTTACGAAATAAATGATTAAAAAAAATACTGTGGATATTCTTATTATAATTAAAAAATAATATTTTTTAAAGAAAATATATAGATTAGTTGTCTGTTTAAAAATAAAATAGGTGTTAAAAAATGCCAATATTTAACTCCATGATATTGATCTTAATTACATAAAGAAGGGCAAAGGTGAGACTTTATTATTAGTTCAAGGGCTTGGACAGAATTTAAGCGGCTGAACCCTTCAATTAACATTCATTAAACGAAAAATGAAAGTTATTTCTTTTGATAATCGAGAAATTTTTTGAAAATCTGAAATACACGATGATGTTTGAAGATCCTATTACCATGCAAGATTATAGAAATCAAGCAGATGCGATTAATAACACGCATGATACGCGTGAGGCATTGCATAAGATTAAGCAACCTAGTTTAATAATGGTGGGTACTGCTGATCAGCTAATTCCTAAAGAAGAATCTGAATTCTTGAACGAAAAGATTCCAAACTCAAGAATGGAGATTTTTGAGGGTCTTGGACACGGATTTATTATAGAACAACCTGAAAAAGTTAATAATTTGATGTGGAGTTTTATACAAGAACATCTTGGATAAAATAACGTCTTACTTTATCCATTGTTATTACATGGTTTTCGGCTCTTTACTACTTCTTGAAAATTAATAAGTTTATTAGTTAGATAATATCAATTAATAAATTAGTAATTCTAATTTAAAATTAAAAAAGAAATTTTAAAAAAAATGTCTGAACCAAAATTTGAAGGAAAAACTTTAGGTATTCCAGAACGAAGTACAAAAAAAATGGTAGGTTATTCTTTATCCGTGATTGTTAGTGGGTTATTGTATTCAATGTTTAATCAAATTCAATTTTTTGCTGTTTCATTACTCTTAATCCCACAAGCAACAATAGCGATGATTTTTCTCATATATAGCATTGTGGATGGAGCCAATGACCCCCTTTTTGGCTATCTTGCAGATCGGTCTAAGAAATTCACATCAAAGTATGGTAAGCGCTTTCCATGGATCATCATTGGGACTTTTGTAAGCCCAGTATTTCTTATTTTGTGTTTCATTCCAATAAACACGGAAGCTGTAATATTATCTGCCGTAATATTAACCTTTTTTATGTGCATTTACGAATCACTTAGAACGGTTTCAGAGATAAATATAAGCGCCTTATTTCCCGACATGTTTCGAAGTGATCAACAAAGGCGAAAAGTTACTTCAATAGGAATTATTATTGGTATTATCAATTCTCTCTTGGGGGTTATTTTAATTCCATTATTGATATCTGCTTTAGGAGGAACCACCAAGATAAGCGCATATATTGGCACCGTTATAATTATAGTTGTTATTGTGTGTCTAATAGCAATTCCTTTTAGCTTGGGTATTAGAGAACCTGACGACATGAAAAAATTACGGACAAGATTAGATGTGGAAGCAAAAAGCACATCTCCAATTAAAGAGGTACTGGTTCGCATATTTAAGGATAAAAATTGGATGGCATTTACTTTAACATATTTTTTTTATACAATAGCGGGATATTGTGTATTAACTGGAATAAATTTTTATGTCATACATGGATTAGGACTCGATATTAGTGCCACCATCATTCCTCAATTAGGGGCTCTTTTAATGGCTTTCGTTGCAATACCTCTTTTTTCAATGATAACAAAAAAATTCGGTGCAAAAATGGGTTATTTAATGAGTTTGATCTTCTACAGTATTTTTTTCATATTGTTCTTCGTATTTGTCAATGATATTATAGGATTTACAATATTGCTTTTATTGGTGGGTGTAGCTACAGGCGGCCATAATTACATGTATGCAATTATTTCTAGCGAAGCAATTGATAATGCTGTCGTGCAATCAGGCAAGCGTGAAGAGGCAACTTATAACGGTATATTACGTATCTTCTCAGGGTTCTGTTATTTCTTCCAAGCATTGATTTTTACGATCGTAGGTACTATTACAGGATATAATGCCTCACTCGGAGCTAATCAAACTGAACTTGCTAAATTGGGGCTAAAAATGCAAATGTCCTTAATTCCATTGTTCATGATCGTGATTAGCATGATCATCTTGATAATATTTTACACGATTACAAAAAATGATGCTGAAGAAAATAAGGTAAAATTATTAGAAATGGGGCTTTAAGCAGTCTAACCTAAAGAATAACAATTTTTTTTTTTTTAAGTTAAAGTTTTTGCATACATGAATGTATTAGATCCTAATTTTACATAAGAATTCAGAAAAAAAATTAAAATTTTATTTAATTTTCATTCGAATTAAAAAGATTAAAATTTTCATTTGAATTAAAAAGATTAATATTAATAATTTATCTTATTTCATAAAATGCTTAGAGTAGGACTAATAGGTACAGGAGATATTTCAAACTTAAATATTTTGGGTTATATCCACTCTAAAGATACAGAACTAGTTGCAGTGGCCGATAACGATATTTTAATCGCTGCTGGAAAGTTAGAATGTTGGGGTCTAAAATCGTTAAAGATTTACGAAGATTATAAAAAAATGATAGACAAGGAAGATTTAGACATTGTTGAAATTCTTACTCCTCATCATTTACACGCGCCCATGACAGAATATTGTGCAAAAGCAGGTATAAGCGGCATCTCAGTTCAAAAACCTATGGCAAACACGATCATGGACTGTGAAAGGATGATAAATGCATGCAAAGAAGAAAAAGTCAAATTAAAGTTGTTTGAGAATTTTAGATTTTATCCGATATATTTAAGAGCAAAAGAATTATTAGAAAAGGGAATTATTGGAGAACCTTTAAATTTTAGAATTAATACAATTGGAATGGGAGGGCCAAGCATGACAGTTGGGCTTAGGGCATACTCGTGGCGAATAAACATGGATACTTGCGGTGGAGGGCCGTGGGTTTACGACGATGGTCAGCATAAATTATCCGTGGCACTTTGGCTAATGAATGAAGAGAGAGTTGAGAAAGTACACGGATGGGTTGATTATTTTACCGGAGTCTTGGACTGTCCCGCTAACTTTTTTTGGAAATATCCGAGTAGAAACCCTGACGACCTACCTAAATATGGAACAATGGAATTCACATTAGCGACTAATGTTTATTATCCTTCGAATTATTACAATTGCGACGAATTTATTGAGATTTCAGGAACAAAAGGCATGATGTGGATAAACCAATGCACGGCAGGGGGCAATTTCTTGTCAGAGACACCTCAGTATCCTCCTATTGTTGTCTATGTTGATGGAGATGTTCAAATTCACGGAAAAGATCTGCCTAGGGACTGGAGATACTCTTTTATTAATTCTACTGAACATTTTATTGAAGTAATAAAAAGCGGACGTGGCGAACCGATTTATACAGGAGAGCAGGGTAAAAATTTATGCATTTTTGGTAAAATGCCTTATATTTCAAGTCAAGAGGAGAGAATTGTATATTGGGAAGAATTCACTTCTGAGAACGAAAAAAAAGGGGCATTGTCCATAAAGAGACCTTCTACTTCGCAAAAAAGTGGAATGACTAAATATTACGTGAGAAAAAGTAAAGACATGAAAAAAGGTATAAAACAAGGGTTAAAACATGAAAATTTTAAATACGATTACGAATCTTGACTTTTAGATATAATCAACTTGCTTCTAATAACGAGAAAATCAAGAAACTAGTTTATTTCATCAAGAAATATTTCTTTACCAATTTTCACTGATTTTATTGCTGCCAAATTAAATTTTAACACATATCTTGCTTGTTCTCCAGAAAGAATTGGTTTCTTATTATTTTTAATGGCATCAATAAAATATTTTGTGGAATTTATAAAACTATATTTCCAATCTTTATCAAAATTAGTATAAGTTTCTACTTTTCCGTCTCTAACAATCACTATTGGGGCAAAAATTTCGGATTCTGACATCTTATTTCCTTGTGCTGTGATTTGATTGATTTTCATCATACCCCTACTTCCTACAATTTCAATGAACTCGTCTGTTGGGTAATATTTGGAAGGTAATTCCATTTCCGGCATTAATGAAAATTCCATATTTCCATATTTTGGAATCAAATGATGGCGTTTTTCCTTACATTTCCACTTTACAAAAGCAGGGGCATCCACGTCATGTAATTTATCTGTCCACGCAAAAACTTTTTCAATTTCTTCGTTAAAAAACCACCATCCTAATAAAAAAGCGTGCCAGCCATTATCTAATAAAACCGGAGATCCTTTACTTGGATCTCCACCCACTTGTTTAGGATCTTTTCTCCATTGTTTTGAACTTTCTGAAACGTTCCAACCTCCTTTTGCGCCCATTGCTATTTTAATTCTAATAGATCCCACATCACCGATATAATCTTTATCGATAAATTCTTTTGCTTTCATGACACGAGAGTCAAATATAAAATTTTCATAAATGGACAGGATCGAACCAGATTCATTACACGCATTAATCATTTTATCGGCGTCCTTTAAAGTCGTTGCCATGGGTTTCTGCACGGAGATTCCTTTTATTCTTTTTTTAGCAGCGTGCATGGTTGCTTCAGCGTGAAGGTGATGAGGTAATAGTATCTCAACAATGTCTAAATCTTCCTTGTCTAACATTTCTCTATAATCTGAATAAATGGGAATATTACTATCCAAGTTAAACTGTTTAACTTTTTGTTTTGCTTTTTCTATTGTTCTATTACATAGACATGTAATTTCAACATCGGGATTTTCTAAATAACCCAAAATATTTAAGTTTGAAATAACTCCAGTTCCGATTAGACCTACTTTTAACATGAAAATTTCAATTTTTTGATAATTAATTAAATTTAAATAGTCTCTATTTGTAAAAAAATTAACGATGTCAATAGATAAACAAGATTTAGATCCGAGAAAGGCTTACGAAAGGGCTTTATACCACGGTTGTGGTTTTTCTTACGAAGATTTATCTAAACCAAAAATAGCTATTGTAAATTCTTGGAACGAAATTAATCCGGGACACATTCATTTGCAAAAATTAAGTCAGTTAGTTAAGGAAGGGGTAAGAGAATTTGGCGGGACTCCAATGGAATTTGGTACAATTGCAATTTGCGATGGTATTGCGAATTCAGGAAATTTTTCTAAATATGTTTTACCCTCAAGAGAGATTATAGCAGCATCCATAGAAAGTACGATTAAGGCACATGGTTTCGATGGCATGGTAATGTTATGTTCGTGTGATAAAATAATACCCGGTATGCTTCTAGCAGCGGTTAGGTGCAACATTCCAACAATTTTTCTAACAGGAGGAATAATGGAGCCTAAAACTTTCCATGATGGACCGTTAAAAGGTAAAACCTTTGTCACTTGTGATATAAAAGAAGCAATTGGAGCGTATAAAGCGGGAAAAATATCAAAAGAAGTATTTTTTCTCATTGAATCGCAAACATGTGCCTCGCCCGGAGCTTGCAACATGATGGGCACCGCAAATACGATGGCTTGTATCGTTGAGGTAATGGGTTTATCCTTGCCTGGATGTGCAACCATGAGTGCAGTTAGTCAAGAACGAGAAGAGTTATGTAAAGAGACAGGTAAAATAATAATGAGTTTGGTTGAGAAAAATATAAAAGCTTTAGATTTAATCACGCACGCATCAATTGAAAATGCTTGTAAAGTTGCATTATCTTTTGGGGGCTCTACGAACATGATACTTCACATGTGTGCTTTATCTCACGAGATTGGTGGCTGCTTGAATCACTTCGATTTTGATGAATTTAGTAAAGCAGTTCCATTATTAGCTAAATTTAAACCGGCATCAGATTTTAATCTTACAGACTTCCATCGAGTAGGGGGCATTGGAGCAATGATGAAAAAATTATCTAATTATCTAGATTTATCTATTATTAACGTGTTAGGCATTAAAATGGAAGATTATCTAAAAACTATAAAAATTAAAGAAAATAAAATAATTAGAAAAGCAGACAATCCTTTATCACAAGAGGGAGGGATTGCTGTTTTAAAGGGAAGTTTAGCACCAGAAGGATCGATAATAAAACAGAGCGCTATTGATCCTAAAATGCGAAATCATAAAGGTCCTGCAAAAGTATTCGAATGTGAAGAAGAAGTTAAAGATGCTTTAATGTCGGATGTTATAAAAGAAGGAGATGTTTTAGTAATACGTTACGAGGGGCCAAAAGGATCACCCGGAATGAGAGAATTATCGATTCCAGCAGCAATACTCATTGGTATGGGATTAGGCGATACTGTAGCAATGATTACAGATGGGAGATATTCTGGAGCAACAAGAGGACCATGTATAGGACATGTTTGTCCAGAGGCAATTGAAGGAGGACCTATTGCGATTGTTCAAGAAGGGGATATCATCGAAATAGATATTGATAATCGTAAATTAAATTTATTAGTTTCTGAGGATGAGATAAAAAATCGATTTAAAAATTGGAAAAAACCAGAACCCAAAATAAAGACGGGATATTTAAATATATATAGGAAAATTGTTAGTTCTGCCAAAGATGGAGCTTTTTTAAGTTAAAAATTGGAGATTTTAATATTAATAATCAAAAAAGGTTTTTTCTTAATAATTTCCATATTTTTTTACTGCGTTCATGAATATTCTGACATTTTCAAGCGGTATTTCCTTAAAAATAACAGTTGAAGGGCCTATTATAAAATGCCTATTATTTTTTAGAGCATTCATTAATTCTTTCACATGAGCATCGATTTGGTTGTGAGTTCCGAATGGGAGCACATCACTAACATCGCCAAAACCAATAACAACAAAATCGGGAAAATGGTCGTTTATGTAAAATGGGTCACAACCGCCTTCCCAACCTTGTAATCCGCGGAATCCTGCTTTTTGAAAAGAAGGGATAATTTCTGTTGCATCACCGTCAGTATGAACTTGTGGGATCATTCCTGCATCAGTTATAATTGAATTTATTTCTTTGTAATGACTATAAAAATCTTGATCCCATCGTTCGGGCGAAATCATTGTTCGACCTTTAAACGCAACATCGTCCAAAATGTTTACAATTTTACCTCGTCCTCCTGTTGCCTCGATTAATCCTTCAATATTTGTTATTGTTAACTCGGCATAAAATTTTATCAATTCTCTATAGAGTTTGGTCTTTTTTTGGAAATTACGACTAAATATTGACATGCCCATGGCTTTCCAGACTCTATCGAATATTCCATCAACCATTAAGACCGGAAAAATAAAAGGGGCAAAATTTTCGTATTTCATGATTGTTTTTTTTATTTGTTCGCTTCTATCAACTCGCTTTAACTTTGCCCTGAGTTTATCCAAAACTTCCATTGAATGTATAAATCCTCCCTGGTAATAAGAAGAATCGCCATGTACCGCTTCTCCACTTTCCCTAATTCTCAATTTTTTGCCATTTTTATCTTCTATTACGATTGAATTTATTTGAACGCTTGGAGGAAATACCGCAAAAACCGCATCAAATCCTAAAATATGTGGTACATCAAAATAAGGGATATTAAATAATTGTCCTTTATAATTTTCCATCAATTCGTGCTCATGTTTGACAATAAACTCCTCTCTAATGTATTGAACGTGAGTAGGAACTTGATCTAACTTTTTTCTTTCCTTGTCGTCATAAACAGCGAGATAACGCTCATGGGCATTCATAAGCTTTTTACAAATAGTTTCTATAATAAAAAATAATATTTTAAATATTTTAAAATATAAAAATTAAAGATCCCAAAGACTTGTTCTTTTTAATTCTACCGGTATTGGATATTTTCCCCACTTTTTTGCTGTTTTAATAAAAGTATCGTTGTTTATTTGAGGCGTGGCAGGTGGAATTTCATCGGCAGGGGATAAGATGAACCCCCCTCCCGGAGCAGCTTGACCAATAATATATTTAATAGCTTGTTCCATTTGCCTTGGAGTACCACGAAGGAAATGTTTCATTGAATGAGGGCCTCCAGTAATTGTAAGTGCGCCATTTGCCATTCTTTTTGCTACACCGTAATCTACGGATTCAGCAATCCACATTATATCAATATTCCAAGATTTGCCAAATTCCTCCAATAAATCAATTAGATAAATAGATTCCATGCAAATATGGCTCATAATGTATCTCGCACCCGCATTTTTGAATTTAGTTGTTATATCAACCATTATAGGTTTAAATGTTTTAATAATATTATCTCTTATTTTTTTGTCAGAAATAGACGACCCAAAAAGTATTGGGGCCGTAAAAATAATATCTGCACCTGCTTCAACTTCTAATTTCACGAGTTCTAATAAATGTGGTATTGCTTTTTTGGCGAATTTTAAAAAATGCATTGGTGCGCTTGTAATAGCCATCGAAAATCGAGAAATACCAACTAAGCTCGCTAAAAGAGTAATTGGGTCGTCTACTTCTCCCATTAATGGAATTTCTGGATATTTCTCTTTTAACACTTTAATTACTTTAAGCTTTGTAGAAATAGTAGGAAATTCTAACCAATCTGTAAAATCTATTTGGTCAATTAGATCTTCTAAAGTATCGGGATTCATGGGATCGACGGCCATGTTTAACACGTAATTATTTGGCCAGAATATTTCGCCATGACATGGGAGAAAATCAGGACGATATTTAAGTTTTAAACCTAAAGCTTCAGCAAAAGTAAATTGATGGGAATGGCAATGTACTAAATCTACTCCATATTTCTTTACTACAAAATCGTTTATTTCTACAATTTTTTTCCAATCTTTACCAATCCTTAAAGAATCTTCTGGAGTTACTAAATTTAAAGGGAGGAGAGGGAAAAATATAGGAACTCTATCTGGTTCTTCAAATCTAAGAGTCGTCTCCATCCTTTCCATAGAAGTCATTTCGTCTTTCATTAAAATATCACCCTTTTACGATTATTCCTTCACCTAATCTATCCGGAGGAATATCTTCAATATTTAATATTTTCTTTAAAGTATTTATACTTAAACATGCGCACTGACCATAAATGTCAGCGCCCCATTCTTTAGCCATATCTTTTATCATGCTTCCACCAATTATGACTATCACTTTTTCTTTAAGGCCTTCATTTTCTAATAATTTGATTGTTTGTTTTAGATTGTTAAACCCGTTAGAATATAAAGATGAAATTCCTAACACATCGGCATTTACTTCTTTTACTTTTTCAATAAATCTTTCAGGTGGTACATCAATTCCCAAATCAAAAACTTCAAAACCAGCAAGTTCAGCTAAGTTTGAGACGGTATTTTTACCGATATTATGGACCTCGTTTTGTGCCATTCCAATAACAATTTTTTTTCCTAACCAAGAATTTAAATAAGGTTTGAGAATATCTCGCGCTTCTTTAATCAAGGAATAAACGATAAGTAGAAAGCTATTGCCCCAAGCCTTATGGTTTCCTTGAAAAACTATATTTCCAAGGGAACTTCTTTCTGCTTTCTCAACTCCCTCAAGTATAGCTTTTGTAATATTTTTAACATCTATATTTTGAGTTAAGGCGGTTTTTACTAATGAAATAGTTTTTAAATTAGCAGTAGCAAAAGCTTTTTCAAGTTTTTTTAATATTGTTTTTTCTTGAATGAATAACACTTCTTTTTAATTTTTATGGTAAAATTTAGTTTTATGATTATTTATAACTATTTTATTTTAACTTTAATTTTATTCTAATTAATTGTATTGAAAAAATGAAAATTTAATAATAAGAAATATTAAAAAAATTCTGTTATATGTTTTAATTGAAAATTTTAAAAAAAAAATAATGGTTGAATTAAAAAAGAAAGAAAAAATCGAATTAAATAATTATAAAGATTTAGGATTGGTCACGACTCCACCTAAAACTGCAGAATATATCATTTCTAGACTATTACCGTTAGAGAATAAAAAAATTTTAGACCCCTGCGTAGGTCCCGGTATTTTTATCAAGAAACTCCTTGAAGCAGGTGTACGAGGATCTCAAATTCAAGCATTTGATATTAATTCTGATTATAAAAATCAAATAGAAGCTATGGGTGTTAATTTTAAAAAACAAGATTACTTATTATCCTTCTCGGCTTTTAATAATAATGAGTTTGATACTATAATTGGAAATCCTCCATATTTAAATAAAGCTAGTCAATATGTGAGAAAAAACAAATCTAAATTACAAAAGATACATGGTAAGATAAATGCACATGAAACATATTCAATGTTTATTGTTAGTAGTATTAGGAAACTAAAAAATGGAGGAAAAATGGGTTTTATTACTAGCGATTCTTTCTTAACGCTCCGAACTCACGCAAAATTGAGAAAATTCATTTTAGATAATTGTTTAATTAAAGAAATATTATTAGCTCCAAAAAATTTATTTGATAGTCAAAATGTTTCTACGAGCCCTGCAATTCTTATATTACAAAAGTGTCCTGGAATTAAAAATGAAGAGATAAGACAAGAAAACATGATGAGAATTATTCCAAGGATTTCAAGTGAGGAAGATTATATCAATCTAAAAGATGTTCAAGAAATAAAACAAAAAAAATATGACTTATTACCATTTAACTTATTTTTCTCAAATGTAGAAGAGGAGATTATTGAATTATTTGAAAAAGCTTCTAGATTAGAGAAATATATTAAAGGCTATATTGGAATGCATACGCATGATAACTTAAAATATATAGCTGCTGTTGAAGGAACCGAATTGGCAGATATTTTCAAAAGAAGAAACAAGAAAATAATTGATGATGAGAAAAAATATAAAATCATTTCAGAGGCAAATCTACAATCAGGTGCGTGGAAGCCATACTTAAAGCGGGGAGGAGGGACTCAATATTATAGACCTCTCATGGAAGCATTAGATTGGGATGAAGATTCAATTCCAATATACGATATACCCCAAAATGTTCCATTCGAAGAAGAAGGCATTGTGATAAGCGGGGTGAGCTCAAGACTCGCAGTACGCTACATGCCAAAAGGTTGTTATTGGGACTCAAATAAAAATATTGGATTTATTTTTCCTTCAGTAAATAATTTAAAAATATCAATTGAATATGCTCTTGGTCTTTTAAATAGCTCATTATATAACTATCTTGCAAAAGGAATAATTAACAACACTAATAGCATGCAAATAAGCGGGATTCACGCATTACCGTTCATTCCGCCAGATAATGGAACTAAAGAAAAAGTTGAGCAAATAGTACAAAAAATAATGGAAAACAAAAAGAAAAACTTAAATTACGATTATAAAAACGACCAAAAAATTATAGACGAAGTAATATTCTTATTTTATTCAAAAAAGTTTAATTTCCCTCGACAATTAAAAAAGAAGTTAGATAACAAATTTTCTATTTATAAAAAATATTAAAGATAAATATTTAGATTTAATGCCGATATACAAGAACGCATATTCGGTATTTTCAAGGTTATTACAAACAATTAAAAAATAGAATGAAAAAATTATAGTTTTTCTCCTTTGATTTCTTCTTCATATTTTTTTCTTCTCTCAGTTAGATATTCTGGAATAGGTACATCCCACCATCCCACGGCGGGGCTACCTGTAAATGGAAACTCACGATTAACTAAAATTTCAATTACAGCAGGCTTTCCCGATTTAGCTGCTCGCTCTAATGCTGGGATTATTTCTTCTTTTTTAGAAATTTTTTCGGCATGACATCCAAATGCTTCTCCGATCTTAGCAAAATCAGGTGAGTATGTGTTTCCATCTTTATCTTCAAAAGAAGTACCGTAACCCCGGTCTTCTCCAAATGCCGCTTGTTGCAAGTCTTTAATAGCAATCCAGCCATGATTATTCAATATTATAAAAAAGATATTTTCTAATCCTAGCTGAACGGCAACTGATATTTCGGAGATCGTCATCATGAAATCACCATCTCCAGTGAGGGCAACAACTTGTCGATCATGTTTACCAATATCCATGCATCCTAATTTTGCACCAATTGCGGCTGGGACGCTATAGCCCATAGTTGAGAAACCTCCCGCAGTAATACAGGTTTTTGGTTCATAGAACTCTAATTCTTGAAGCATTTGAGCTTGAACATTGCCAGAACTAGTAATGAATATTGCATCTCTATCGAAAAATTTTCTTACTTCTCGAATCACGGTTGAGATCATGACTGGGACTTTAGAATCGTCTCGATTTTCGTTTAAAAACTCAAACCAGTTTTTCTTCCCTTCTTGTATTTCTTTAAAATAATCGGTATTCTCGTAATCTTTAGAAAATCCATCTTCATTAAGTTTATCGATAATTTGATTCAAACAAGCTTTAGCATCGCCAATGATACCTATTGAAACGGGATAATTCTTGCCAATTTCGTGAGGATCTAAATCAATTTGAATGAGCTTTGTTGGTGGTATCGAAAAACTAACGCCATCTTTATAGGAGGAGGCTGTCTCGTCAGCGAATCGGCAGCCAACGGCAAGAATTACGTCGGCTTTTGAAGTCATATTGAGTCCTATAATCGTTCCTTTGCTTCCAGCAGACCAACAGAATAGAGGATGATTATTGGGAAAGGAGGATTTCGACATCATAGTTACTACTACGGCAGCTCCAATTTTTTCAGCTAATTCTTTCACTTCTTTAAAAGCTTCGGCAGTTACCACACCACCACCTAAAAATAAAACAGGTCTTTTTGCCCCTTTAAGTAATTCAACAGCCTTCCTAATCTGTTCAGGATCTCCGAAAGTTTTTCCAATTGACCTTCTTTCAATAGGTTCAGGTATTTCTACATCAATTGAATTCGCTTGCACATCCATTGGTAAGTCGATTACAACGGGTCCACGCCGTCCCGTCATCATTTGATTAAATGCACGCTGCATTATTGTAGGTAACTGTCCTACCGAGCTTACCTGCCAATTCCTTTTACAAATAGGCTCAAGAATTCGTGGCATATCAGAATCTCTTTTTCGCTCAATTTCTTGAAGGACACCTTTACCTCGCATATGCGTGTGAGTGGCGCCATTTATAACGAGTACGGGGAATGAATCCACATAAGCATCTGCTATACCAATTGCAGTATTTATTGCTCCCGGTCCTATTGAAGTAAGTACCATGAGTGGTTTACCAGTTACTCTATAATAACCAATTGCGCAGTGCACACCTGCCATCTCTTGTTTTGGTTGGATAAATTGAATTTTATCCTTGTGACGAAAAAGAGCATCAGTTAAAGGCAAACACCCGTGTCCAGGGATTCCAAAAACATGTCTAACGCCTTCTTTAATTAAATATTTAACGATTATCTCGCCACCAGTATATTTTGCCATAATTTTCACTTAAAAATTAGATATGAACATTATTATTATTTAATAATTAAAAGAAGAAAAATTATAATTTTAATTTATGTAGAGTGCCTTTTATGTTATCATTTTTAGTCAAAGGAGTTTAAATATGCCTTTCAATACCAAGACATTTTGTTTAATACCAAATAATTAATTATTGGATATTGGATTAAAAAGATTTTTCCGTTTTTAAAAAATCTATAGTTTCCTTTTTCGCGTCTGAAAGGCTCCCATTTTGAATTAATTTATAGATTTCCATTAATTTTTTATTAATTTCTTGTCGCTTTTTTCTTATTTCTTCGTTGGATATGGGTTTAATCTCGCCGCTTTTTATCTTGGCTCGTAATTCATCGTAATTTAGTCTTTCCTTAAACATTTCTAAATGCGCTCGAAATAATTCTTTATTTAATTTTTTTTTTTTTTAATAATATAATATAAAAAAATTAAGCGTTTTTAAATTTCTAATGGTTGAAATTTATTTTGCTTAAATCAAATTTAGCCAATTTCTTCAAAAAAGTTAGGTGATTTTGGCAAAAAATTTTTTTGCTTCTTGATACGCAGGATTATCGTCAGGTAAATCCAATAAATTTGTTCCAAATAGGTTATATTTACTAATCTCTTCGTCGTTTCCAATAAAACCTAAAATTTTGACTTTATCATTATTAAGCGCTTCGACTTCTTTTTCCAGGAGCTCCTTTAAGTTATCAGGAAATCTATTACCTAAGACCCATATATTTTCAAATTGTAGGGTTAATTCGGCGGTTATTTCGACAATTCTTTTCATTGAATGAAAGCCCATTTTACTAGGATCAGAAACAATTACGAGATCTGAAACGTTCCGACCTGTTTTTCTTGCAAAATGTTCTAGACCTGCTGGTGAATCCAACAATGTAATGTCGTAATTCTTTGAAAGCGTGTCTATGACATTTTTAAGCACGCTATTAATAAAGCAATAGCAACCCTCGCCTTCAGATCGACCCATTTCTAAGAGGTCAAATTCATCATTCTCAATTAAGCACTTATAGAGGTCTCCCTCTATTATCTGATTTTTAGGTACATCAAGAGGCATTTTACGACTTTGTATTTTTTCTTTTAAGACTCGCATCATCCCTCCGATGGTTTGACTAAAACTGACTTCATTACCAATAATATCACCGATATTAGCATCTGGATCAGAATCGATTACGAGAAGGTTTAATCCTTTTTTCGTTTCAATAATGTACTTTAAAAGTAAAACTAGCAAGGTCGATTTGCCGACTCCGCCTTTTCCGGAGAATGCGATGATTTTTTTCACGATTTTCTCAGCTTTTTTTGTTTTATTTCTTTAATTTAATGAAATGGAGTTATATTTAAAAATCTTTTATTTATGTTTTATAAATGCAAGAAGTTTCCTATAAATGAGATAGACTTTTTAAACAAATACTATAATAATTAAGAAATTTACATGCGTTATTTTTTTTGTTGTTGACGATACATCGGAACGATTTTTGAGGTGAATTCTTCAAGTGTGTAAGGGAATTCGTCCTCACTTGAAATCTTCCCTAATTCAAGCATTATTTTTCTTGCCAGAAGCCAAAACGCTAACCCTAGCGCTTTTTTACCACGATTATTTGCGGGAATTGCCAAATCAATACCAGTGAGTGTATCATCTGTATCAAATAAAGAGACTACAGGAATTCGAGCTAGTTTTGCTTCCAGTAAAATAACTTTGTCGGCATGTGGGTCAACAATTACGACTACTGATGCATCTTTTATGTAAGTCCCTATGATAGGGTTAGTTAAAGAGCCGGGAATGAATCGTGTTGTAATTGCTCTACATCCCAATGCTTTACAAAATTGTTTAACCGGTTCCTTGCCATATCGTCTAACTGAACAGACAATCACCCGATCGCTTCCTTCTTCAATGTATTTACTTAAAAATGTCGCAGCAATTTTAAGTCGTTTGTCTGTCTGAGTTAAATCAATAACATATAATCCATAATTAGTTTGTCTGTAAACAAACCTTCGAGCATCCCCCGAAAGAAGTTTTGTACCAATATGGATACCACAGCTCAAATAAAGTTGTTTTTGTTCTTCAGCCTTATCGATTATTACTTCTTTTTTTTCAATTTCTGCATCTAAATTATCTGTATCAAGAAGATTTAATTCTTCTTCTAAGTCTAAATCATCTTTAAAATCCTCTACGAAATCATTATCTAAGTCGTTTGAATTATTGGTTTCAATTTCTGTTTCTGTTTCTTCTTTTTGTTTTTTTTTTATAGGCAAGATAAAAAAAAAAATGCGTAAAAATTTTAATATTTTATTATCCTAATCTTTTTAAATTGATTTATTTCTAATAACGAGAACTTTTTATTTTCTCTCTCTGGTCAAGTATTTAATAAAAAAAAAATTATAATATAATATTAAAATTAATTCAATAAATGTTTGACTTTGGCTAGATTAGTAATAGGAATCATTGTGGGCATAGTTCTAAGTTTTTTTAGCGTTTCTTTTTTTAACATGTGGGAAACATATTTTCAATTTCTAGTATATGCAAATTATGATATTTTAAGAGCCATTACTTTATTAATTGGGAGTAATTTTGAGTTTGATATCATTTCTTTTTTTGCGTCAGGAACTTTCACTATCAATGGATTGTTTGCGCCCCAGCTTTTAGCGTGGATTTTTGTAGGATTCATATCAGGAACAATCGCTAAGGGTTTAAAAAGAGGGGTAATGGCGAGCTTGTTAGTAGTTGTCGTGGATCTATTAATCTGGATTTTAATGAGCATATTTTCTGGCGAAGATTTAATGTCCTTATTCCAAGGAGCTCAGTTGATTGCCACCATAGGCGGAATATTAAGCGCTCTTATGGGTGGGTTTTTAGGCGGTTTAGCCGGGGGATATCTCTCGGGACCTTACGAAGAATTCTACTAAGTTTTGCGTCCAAAAAAAATATTTCCATTTTCTTTCTTTTAATGAAATTAGCATGAGAAAGACGATTTGCTCTCGTGGATTTTTTTTCTTTTTTCTCATGAATAGTAAGATCATGAATAACTTAAACCTTAAAGTAAATTATTAATTTAAAAATTATAATGGAAAATGAAGAAGTAATTTTACCGGATAGAGAAGACGCTATTCACTTATTAAAAGAATTAAAAGTTCCATTTCAAATCAGGAAACATAGTTTAAAAGTAGCTGAAAAGGCATTAGAAATTGCAAATAAAATTAAAAAGATTGAAGTTAATAAGGATTTGGTGGAAATAGGGGCAATTTTTCATGATATAGGAAGGGCAGAAACTCATGGTTTCGATCACGGCATTGTAGGCGGTAGAATTCTTAAAAATAGAGGATTTCCGAATTGTCTTGTTAGAATTTGCCAGACGCACGTTTTAGGTGGATTTGATAGAGAAGATGCTAAAAAATATATAAAAGACGTTCAATTAACGAAGGATAATAAGTTTCTTCCATCCACATGGGAAGAAAAAATTGTATGTTTATCAGATAAGTATTTAAAAGGAATTAAAGAGGTTTCTTTAGAAAATAGATTTGAAATTTGGTTTAAAAAATATGGAAAGAGTGAAATATTGTTAAAATCAAAAAAGAGAGTCGTTCAAATCCAAAAAGAAATCGAATCTTTAATGTGATCTATTTATCCTGCTAATTTCTTTTTTAATTGGTTTAAAATGCCACCTTCTTCTAAGATATTCCTTAAGAATTTTGGTAATTTTTCAAATTTAACGGTGATATCTTTGCTTTTATTAAGTATGATACCTTCCTGAAGTGAAATTTCTAATATATCTTCTTTCGAAAATTGATGTGAATTCCAATCTAGAGTAATTCCTGGAATTCCAAGATTTATTAAATTTCTAAAATAAATTCTCGCGAAAGATTTGGCAATAATCGCTTTTATTCCAAGAATCTTAAAAACATTAACAGCCTCCTCCCTTGAACTTCCAGTTCCGAAATTCTCACCAGCAAGGATGATATTTCCTCTATCAATATTCTTTACAAAAGTAGGGTCAATAAATTCAAGCGTATATTTTACCATTTCATGAGGATCTCTCATTGTTAAAACATGACTTGGTACGATATCGTCAGTGTTTATGTCATCCCCTAAGATATAAACACGACCCTCGACTTTATCCATTTTACCTTTCAATGCCGAACCTCTCTAGGGTCTGTAATTTTACCTTTCAATGCCGAAGCGGCTACTGTTGCTGGCGAGGCTAAATATACTTGGGAGCTGGCTGCACCCATGCGTCCCTTAAAATTTCGATTTGTACTACTTATGCAGACTTCCTCTTCACCTAATACACCTAAATGACCACCGATACAAGCACCGCAAGTAGGATTTGTAACAACTCCACCAACTTTGATAAATATTTCAATTAATCCTTCTTTTAAAGCTTCTTTATAGATTTCTTTTGATGCAGGAGTTATGATCAATCTGGTATAAGGATGAACTTTTTTTCCGTCTAATATTTTAGCGGCAATTCGCAGATCTTCCATTCTACCATTTGTACAACTCCCAAGAAAAGCTTGGTCTATTTCTATACCTTCAACTTCTTCTATTTTAGCGGTATTTCCTGGACTAGATGGTTTTGCAACCACAGGAGTAATTTCAGATAAATCGTATTCGATGGTTTTTTCGTAAAAAGCGTTGTTATCAGGTATCACGAATTTATAACGCTCCTTAGTTCTTCCCATTAACCATTCTTTCATTTTTTTATCTGGCAAAAAAACTCCAAATTTTGCTCCTGCTTCAACAACCATGTTGGAAATAGTCATTCGACCGTCAATTGATAAGGATTCTGCGCCACTTCCATGAAATTCTAAAGATTTATATATCGCCCCTTTAGTAGAGAGATCTCCTATAAGTGTTAAAATGAAATCTTTTGACATTACTCCTTTATTTAATTCTCCTGATATACTGATTTTATATGATTCAGGCACTTTTAGCCACAATTTACCTGTTGCAAAAACAACAGAAACATCAGTAGCACCAATACCAGTAGATAAGCAATTAAATGTCCCATAAGTTGTCGTATGACTATCTGATCCAACAATCAGCATGCCTGGTCTTGCAAAACCCATTTCGGGTAGGACTTGATGACATATACCTTTATCAATTCCTATATTATGAACAAATTTATATTTTTTTGCAAAAGCTCGACAATCTTGGTGCATTTGAGCCGCATTAATAGTGGGAGCCGGAACCCAGTGATCTAAAATAAAAAATATCTTCTTAGGATCCCAAACATGATCAATTGCGAGTTTTTCATATTCTTCATGAATTCTTCCACCCAATTGTTCATGAACCATGATTAAATCAATATTACAGTCAACAAATTCACTTGGAGATATTCTTTCCTGTTCAGAATGTTCTTTTAGAATTTTTTCCGCAATTGTATAATTCATTTTTCTTCACTTATAATTTCATGACTTTTACATAGTTCATCAAAATTATTATCCAACAATAAAACAGCTCTTTTTATTATTAAACAAGCATCTCTTAAGACTTTTGGATCCACCTTGTCTGGAGTATCATTTTCATTATGTGTCCATAATGCTGCTGCTCGAGTGGTAATATCGACAGCTGAATATCCCCTAAGATGAAATGGAACAGAATCTAGATGTGCACCTGTTGTTAAGTGAAAACCGTGAATTTGAATGTTTTCTTTTTTTGCGGCTTCATCTAAATATTCACTAAGAACGGGAGCTAATTTTTTCCGTGGTAAAATGCCAAACGATTTTAAATACTCAACTCTATTCTTATTAATAGAATGTTTCGCTGAAGAAACCATATCTAAGTTGATTTGAAATATTTTACCCTTTATAAATTGGTTTTCATGGTTGTTTACAAATACCCTCGAACCCATTGTTCCTAATTCTTCAGCTGAAAATTGACAGAACCACATGTTAAAATTATTTAAAGGATTATCCTTGAAATGCGAGCTTAATTCAAATACAATAGCCATTCCTGAAGCATTATCTAACGCTCCAGGCGATTTATTATGGGTATTTAAGAACAACAACATTATATTTGATGCTGAAATTAAAATAGTTGTTGTCCATATTCCGATTCCTATTATTCGGATATCTACTTCTACAATCGTAAAGACATTAATAAAAAATATTATAAAAAATCCACTTAATATAATTCCGGAGAATAACCAAATTCTATAAATGACTATTCTCCAACATGTCTTCAATGATTGGGATTTAGAATCAAGGTGAGCTGAAATTACAATATTTCCTAGAATTTCACTTTTCAATAATTTTGCTGGGAGTTTAACAAAAACATTTGTAGCCGAAATTGTATCACCATAATATTTTCCCCAAAAACCAGGATACTCGGGATGCTTCAGCCCTCGAATTATCAATAAAACGATTACAACCATAATACCTATTATTATAATTATAATAAATGGATAAATATAAGCAAATAATATGAGAACTAAAGAAAACGTCAAGTTCAAGATCATTATTAGTTTGATTAATGTAGTTGAATAAAAATCTGAAAATTCGAAAGGCTCTCTTTCTATTTGGTCTTCCTTAAACCCAATGTCTTTAAAAATTTTAACAGCAAGTTCTACAGCTTTCTTTTCGCCTTCAGTTCCAGCAAGTCGAGGAAAGCTAAAATTTTTAACATGATTATATATCCTTTCTTTATTAAAAAGCTGTTTCTGAATACCGCGATTATTCTCCAATTTTTACCAAAACTTGGTTATAATTTTATTAGATTTACAAAAAACTTATTTTTAAAACAAAAACTCATGTTTTATTTATTAATTTAATTTTTAAAAAGAAATCCTCGAGATTTTAATGGGTCTACGATTAATCTTTGAATTTTTTGCTGCACGAATTCTATGATATCGTCTGAACTAACTACATGATAACTTTCTTGCTTAGCACGAGCGAGATAAAGGTTCCTTACTTTACTTAAAAAGGAAGTGTTTTCAAACTTTTCTAAATCTTCATTCGTTTTTCTTGCTAATGAGATTTTAGGATCAATATCTAAAATTATTGTTACATCAGGCCATCCTATAAACTTATTTATATTTTTTACCCATTCAATAGAAATATCATCGGATTGAGTAGATTGATACACTATGGACGATTCGATATATCGATCGGATATGACTATATAGCCTTCATCTAATTTTTTCTTGATGTCGTTATTATAGTGAATGTTTCTGTCTGCAGCGAATAATAATGCGTCAGTAATAGGAGGAATATCCTTATTTTTTAAAAACTTTCTTAATAAAATCCCAATCTCACTGTTTGAAGGTTCTTGTGTTAAATACACCTTAAAACCTTCATTTTCCAAAAATCCAGTAAGGAGACGACTGTGTGTAGTTGTACCTGAACCATCTATACCATCAATAACTATGAAAAAATTCACCATTTCTCGGTTTTTCTCATTTTTTTATTCGTTTTTATATGATATAATTTATTCAATAATAGTTTATTAATTATACAAAATTTATTGCTAATTTTGCCATAAAAAAATCAATATAGATGTTAAAATTTATTATTATTATTATTATTAGGTTATTATTAGGAAGTTTTTCTCGAAGAAAGAAGCATAAAAATATATATTAAGATCAATAACCATACTCTTAAGAGTTATTACGTTCTAAAAAAAATATCATTATTAAGAGAAAATCAATCATGACAACAATAAATCCTGTTGCGTATTGCAACCATTGTAAGCAAAATGTTCTTCTTAAACGGCAAGATATCGACATGTGTTTAGCGATTATCTTATTAATCTTTACGGCGGGAATTGGATTATTGGTTTATTTAGTTCTACATTATTCGAAACCTGAAAACCGGTGCGTGCATTGCGGTTCAATATGTCAGGTGGTAATATCAAACCAATATCCCCCATCAAGCGACCAATTACCTTATCAGCAACAAGATCAGAGTAATCAAATTCCATACCAACCTCAGGGTCAAATTCAAAGTAGACAAGAAAAAATACAAGCCGATACTATCATGGAAGTAAAAGGAGCCGGCGCACTATATTGTCCTTTATGTGGAGAGAAATTGGATAATCCGGGAGTTAAATTTTGCCCTAGCTGCGGTTCAAAAGTATAAGGAGTTATTATTAAAGAATAAGAATTTATTTTTAACACTATTTTGGTAATATTTCCAAAGAAATATTACATTTTTTCTTTTTTTAGAATCTTCATGAAATCGTAAAAATAATTATAGGAATATTTAAAGTGGTCATCATTTTTGGAATAATTGAATCCTTGAATGAATAATTTATTAAACCCTTCGGTATCTTTATTTTTAATTATCTTTTTATACTCAATAATTAATTTTTCAAGCATATCTAGAATTTCATGAAACTCTTGATTTTCCATTTGAATTTCCCCAAACATTTCCATCTCTCTTTGAATAATACTTTCAGCAAATACCTTTTGCAATAGAAATGTTGTTCCTGTATATCTCGTTAATTCAGATAAGGATTCGTCTGACCTTTTAAGTAAATTTAAAAAGAGAATGTTTAACATGTGAGGTAATCCTAATGTTAAAGCAACCCTTAAATCGTGCGTTTTTGGATTCGTTTCCGTAATATTTAATCCCTCTTCTTTAAATAATGCGATTAAATCGTTGATTTTATCGTTATATTGCTTTGTTCCGCCTACTCTTAACAAGATCATCACATAGTTTTTCATATCTTTTATTCCCGGGCCGAACATTGGATGTAATGACACGCAATTTATTGGATACTTATCACATGCATTGCTTAATTCCTTATAAACAGCATTTTTTAAAGATGTAACATCAAAAATGAGGGCATTTTTTTTCATGAGGGGGGTAACTGTTTTTATCATCTCAGGAGTAGATTTAATTGGTATTGAAACCATTACAATATCTGCGTCCTCAACACTTTTTTTCAAATCCAGTTCATATTTTACTCCTAATTGCTCAGCGGCTTTTTTCAATCTCTCTTCATTTCGCGCTAAAAGCGTGATTTCAAAACCTTTTTTCTTGAAAAATTTTCCAAATACCTTTCCAAGGCCTCCAGAACCCCCAATAATTAGTATTTTTTTACCTAACATTATTTTATCCCTAAATATTCAATTATAGTATTTTTCATTAACTCTCTATTTGGAGATTTACCCGTCCACCATTCGAATGCTAAAGCACCTTGGTTAACGAGCATGTCTAAACCGCCAAGTGTTTGACATCCCATTTCTTTTGCGGCTTTCATTAGTCTTGTTTCTAATGGGTTATAAATAACATCAAAAACAAAAAGTTCGGGACGTAAAAAGTCTTTTGGAACGGGAACATCATGGATATTAGGGTACATTCCTATTGGTGTAGTGTTAATTAAAACATCTGCTTTTTTAAGCTCATTTTTTAAAACGGTTTTACTATTATTCTTTCCTTTAATCTCAGCATCTAAATGTTTCTTGACATCTTCAGCCAATTTTATTGCCCTTTCTTCAGTTCTATTTGCGATTACAATATGATTAGAATCTTTCGCTAAGCTATAACATAACGCTCTCGCAGCACCGCCTGCTCCCAAAATTAAAATATTTTTTCCAGAGACCTTGCACCCAGCATCCAGTAATGATTTTTTTCCACCATCTGCGTCAGTATTTCTCCCTATTAAAGATCCGTTATCGTTTTTTATCGTATTAACCGCTCCTATTTGAAAAGCGAGAGGATCGATATCGTCAATATAATTAATAATTTTTTCTTTATGTGGAATTGTTACATTAATTCCCTTAATATTCAACGCTCTCATGCCATTGATTGCTTTTTCTAAATTATCCGGATGAACATCATGAGCAATATAAACATAATCAAGCCCTAGCTTTTTAATTGCTGCCATATGCATGATAGGTGAAAAACTATGTTCAACGGGATGCCCAATTAAACAAAATGTTTTAGTATGTGCCGTAATCTTTTTTTCTGACATTATCTATAAATAATAATAATAATTATTAAAAAAAGTTAATTTAACTAGAATTTAATATTTAGATGGAATTTGGGAAAGTCCTAACATTTTACGTGCTTGTGCTGGAGTTGCCACTTCACGATTTAATTCTTTAATTATGCGGGCAGCACGTTCTACCAATTGAGCATTACTTTTTACTAACTCACCATATTTATAGTAGATGTTATCTTCTAAGCCAACTCTCACATGTCCGCCTAAGAGTATAGCAAGCGTATTCATTGGTAATTGGTGTGAACCAATTCCTGAACATAGCCAGATAGAATCTTCTGGTAACTCCTTTAAAAGCTGAATAACATTTTCCACAGTTGGATAGCTTGAAGTTTGATATCCCATTACAGTTTGAATCCAATATGGTTTGTCGATTTATCTTTGTTGGATTAAATCATTGATTACCCAAGCTCCACCTGGATGATATGTTTCCATTTCTGGCTTAATACTTCTTTTTTTCATTTCCCTTGCAAAATAACTTATATTTTCGTAAGAAAATCCGACCGTATCGTTGAACTCAAGTTTGGGATGAGGATGTTTTAGTGGTGGTTTTCGTTCTTTTACTACAAATTTACTCATATCAGGTACTAAATTTAAAGAAGCTACTTCAGGATTAGCATCTAGGCAAGAAAGTCTATCCTCCATTGTTGAATCAACTCCCCCGCCTGTCGTGTTGTTAATGATAATATCAGGACATCTTGAGCGAACTTTTGAGTTTACTTCGAGCCAGGTTTCTGTTTTTATTGCCCCTCCCCATAATTTATCAGGATTTCTTGCATGTATGTGAACCATTGAAGCACCTGCCTTGTACGCTTCAAAAGCAGATTCAGCAATTTCATCAGGAATTTCGGGTATGGCGGGATTTGTTTCTTTTCCTTGAACACCACCATTGACAGCAACAACTATGATACAAGGCGGCATTTTAATAACCCTTTCCAAATACTCGTAAGTATCACTATATTTCCATATATGTTCTTTAAAACCATTCATTATGAATTCTAAAATAGTTTTTAATTAAAAAAAATTTGGAGTGTTTTTTAGAAGTTTTTAAAACCGAACATTCTTACAATGATCGCCATGGTTATGAGTTATTAGAATTATATCTGCTTTATCCAAATCCTTTTCTGGTAGCCCATCAATTGGATCAGGCCATTTACTAAATTCCACTTTTTTTGGATAATTAATACATAATTATTTAGTTGAAATGCTGTATGTGCAAACCATTGAATAGTGATTATTATTATATTCACATTGTGTAAATATTTATTATGTCTGATTTATTATTCCAAGAATTTGTTTTCTAGTTGTATGTTTATATAATAAGATCTCTCCATTACATACGATACAATAAGTTCCATAGGGGTAAATTCCATTCTGTTGAGCCGCTTTACAATCGTTTAATTTAATCGCATTTATCGAATTTTTCTTACCTTTACAATCTTCTTTCAATTCATCCACAAAATCTATTATGTAAGGGCATTGATCAGTATATAATATAGCTACTCCTTTATCATATTCTTTTTTCTTGTCATCCGAAATAGGATAAAATTTCGGCATTGGTGCTTCATCTGAAAATATTTTAGCATATAATTCAAAATAAGGTTCCATCTCATTTACTTTTTCGAATCCATGGTTCAAATATAATTTTTTATTCGGTAACCAGCCTCCCTTATCTGCAGTCATTCCTACAACCCCATGCATCCCTGCTTCTTTTGCATCCTTAATAGCATATTCTAAAAGTTGGGAACCATACCCTTTTTTCTTTTGCTTACCAACTACCCATAAACAATGGATAACCATCCAACCATCGGCTTGAATTCCACGCCAATTATACTCACCAGGTATATATTCAATCATACCCCTTGATGTTTCTTTATTATTATCTTTTACTATTAATAACTTATACTTTAATCCTTCTTTAAACCGTTCTTTTATCCATTTCACTTTATTTTGATAACCTGCTAATTTCTTTTTAGTTTTTTTACAAAATAATTCTTGCTCATCAATATTTTTTTTATTAATATCAATAATTTTTACCATTATTTCACCTCTTTTTTAATAATTATAAGAAAAAAAAAAAATTATTTTTTAAATTTACAACTCTCCCCTCTTTTCTTATTCATAATCATCAAAAAACCCTTGCTCTTCCCACCAAGTAATTCCATCTTCCATCCATTCAGGCCAATCTTTTAACCATGGAGCGATATGACAATCTCTTACACGATCGCAAATTGGAAAGTATGCTTTAAGATCAATAATAGGTGTTCCATTAAAAGCATCTATTCCAGGAATCTTAACAATTCCTTTCTTATCATTAACTTCCAAAATGCCAGTTGTAGTAAGAGCTATTGGATTTGGTCTATACTCTGCTCTTGTAGCGAAAATTCCAGTTTCTTGTGGATTATCTCCATAGGGTGGTGTTGTAGTCCATTTGGTCTGGCTGCGTATTTCTTCAACATCGTTCTTATGAGCCCACCAAAAAACCATTACGTGACTGAATTTATCTAATTGTTTTAAAGCCGATCGATAAGGTTCCTTAATATCTAAAAAATAATCTGCTTCTTTAGGATCATCTCCTTCAACTCGAATATATCCTATCGGCATGATTTTAAACTCTTCTTTTTTCATATAAATTTACCATTTTCAGTTGGTGAATTCTATAAAAACATATTAGTATTTAAATTATATGAATATATACCTAAAAAAAATGAATAAACTTTAATACTCGAAAAGTTATATTTTTATTAAGATAAGGAAATTTATTAAAATTCAAACAAATTGGAACCGAAAATAATAGAAGAAAAGATATTTAGGCTCTTAGGATGTGTATATTATGGAAATCCATTTCATACTCATGGACCTTGGAGCAATGAAAACGAAATAGGAAACACATGGAGTCGTTTTTGGAATTTACATGAAAAATATAAAGATTTCCTTGATAAAATCCGTGCTGGAGATGAGATTGGATATGAAATCCATATCGAACCAGAAGATTATAATAAGAAAAGAAAGTTCCATCTATTTGTAGGTATAGAGGTTAGCAGTTATGATTTTTTTCCTTTAGAATTTTATAGCAAGATATTACCTAAAACTGAATACCTTTTTTTCACATCTGGATATAAAGGTGAAGGAACAGAATCTATTTTTATAGATTGGCTTCCTAAATCTAAATATGAACAATCTTATCCATATATTATGCAATCATATTCCCCAAAAAGATGGAAAGGTATAAAAAATCCTGAATCTCTAATGGATTGGTATATTCCTATTAAAGAAAAAAAGTGAGTGAAATGAAATGATATCCGAAAATATTTATGATGATTTAATAGAATCTTTAAAGGAGTCTTTCTCAGATATAACTTCAATATTAAAATGTTTAGGAAACGATAAACGAATGATGATACTTGTAATATTACTTAAAGGTTCACAATCATATGGTTATATTGTAGAAAAAATAAATCTGAGGAAAACGGCTGTATCAAATCATCTTTCACAGTTACTTGAAGTAAACTTAATTAAAAAAGGAAATTACGGGATCTATAACATAACTGGAGATGGTATTGAATTTATCAAAGCCATCAAAAATGCTTATCAAAAGTCACCTACAAGACAGAGAAAAAAATTTGAAGCCTTGCAAAGAAGGGGTGTTTCTCCCTCGTTCTTAAATAGATTTAGTCAATAGAATCTTTTGTTGTATTTTTTTTTAGAAGGATATAAGGCTAAATAACTTAACATAATAAGTAATTTATAAGAATTTTATATAATAATAATAATAAAATAATAATTAATTATATTATTAAACATGACAAAAGATTGCATTGCTTTAATAGGCTTCATGGCCACCGGAAAAACTGCAGTAGGTAAGCTGTTAGCAGAATATTTAGGTAGAGATTATAAATTCATAGAAATAGATAAAATAATTATCGATGATGCAGGAAAATCCATCCCCCAAATATTTTCCGAAGATGGCGAGATAAGATTTAGAGAATATGAAATTGTTGCCTGTAAAAAAGCATCCAAATTAGATAAAGTCGTAATTTCTTGCGGAGGAGGGGTTGTTCTAAACAAAATCAATATCGATTATTTAAAACAAAGTTGTCATATTGTGTTATTACAAGCGAGTGCAGAAGAAATTTATAAAAGAGTAATAAAAAATGGAAAAGAAACAAGGCCTTTAATCGCTAAAGAAGATCCAAAAGCGGAAATTAAAAAAGTTCTAAAGTTTAGAGAACCATTTTATAGAGCTGCTGCAGAATTAACAATAAAAGCAACGGAAAAAAAGTTAGAGGATATCGTTATAGAAATTATTGAAAAAACTAAAATTAAAGCTTAATTTTCTTTCTTATTAATGTCAATTACTAAGGATTTTATCAAAATTATAAAAAAAGTTTCCGAAACTATTAATTTACCCCCAATTCAAGAGATATTTGTACCTCCTGCTCTTAACACGAAAAGAGACTCAAAAAAATCGAATTTTGGAGCAATCAGGTTAGAAGATGGAACGATAGGACTTGTATTTTTGAATCTTACTCCTAAAATTCGAGAACTTGCATCACAATTGAATGTCGACCAATTTATAGGCGTGAATCCAGCCGAATTAGCCAACGAATTTGGATCCTCAGATAATCTCAAAAAAATGCTTGGATTAGGGGCAATTAATTCAATTAGTCAGCATATTTTTAAAAGATCGGAATTTCCATTAAATTTTACAACTGATTCTCTCGGGTTATTAAATTTAAAGGCACAAGATCGTGTTGGAATGGTTGGTTTCTTTCCTCCATTGGTAAAAAAAATAGAAACGATTGGTATTCCGCTCATAGTAATTGAGAAGAAAACTTATCTTATAAAAAAAACGGAAAAATGGGAAGTAACTTTAGAGCCAAGTCGATTAAGAGAGTGTAATAAGGTTCTTTGTACAAGCACTGCAGTTTTAAACGATTCTATTGACGAAATATTACGATATTGTTCTAAGGCAGAAAAAATTTCAATTATCGGTCCTACAGCGGGTTTTATTCCTGATCCTTTATTCACGCGGGGTGTAGATATTGTTGGAAGTACATTTATTAATAATACTTCTCTTTTTATGGAATTAATCCGTCAAAAAAAGAGATGGGGGAGCGCCACAAGAAAATATTGTATCCAGAAAAGAAATTATCCTGGAATTGACCTATTATTGAATCAAATTTCACGCAAAGAATGAAGTTTTTGTGGAATGTTTCATTAAAGTAACTATTCTAAAACCTAAATTTAAATTACTTAACTCTTATCTTTATATAAAAAAAGATAATTTTTTAAAACTAATAATGTCAGATTATAAAAGAAATAAATGCCCAAAATGCGGTAATGAGAATCCACGAAAGATACATGAGGAGCCTGATAAAAGAGTTGTACTTTATTATAGCATGCAGGGAATGCCTGTATATAAAATGCAACTTAAATGCGGAGAATGTGGAAACATATTTGATAAAGGCTAATCATTCATTTTTTATATTATATTTTTTAGATTTCTTAAATGACTTTTAGCATGTTGATAATAATCATCTCATGGATTTTGAGGTGGTAAGGGTGGCACAATATCATCCTTCCATTCTTTTGAGATGGGATGAGTCCACCAATGACGTGGAATATTTAAATAATTGCCATATTTCCTTAATCCCTTTTTAAACGCAATTATATTTTCTTTTGACACATTTATTTGTCCTACTTGCGGATAAAAATAAGCACCATATCCTCCTTCTGATGTACCTAGGTTTCTTACCATGTGCCAAACTTCTCGTTCGCACTCCTCTGGCGTACCTTGGGGATATATCGTTTGAATGTTCACGCACCCCCACATCATAATTTTTCCCCTGAATTGTTCTAAGTCGGGATATCTTGTCATGCGGGGGCTATCAAATTCAATTGCATCGAGACCCCATTCAATAAGGAAAGGTAAAATCTTATCTATCTTTCCGCAACAGTGGTGATGGAATTCACACTTAAGGTCATGCGCAGTTTCATAAAGCGTACGATATATGGGCTCATAAAATTTTTTAAACATCTTGGGATTTATTAAAGAGCGGTCTTGCGTGCCTAAATCTTCATACATAAAAAATCCATCTGGGTTTCCTCCATATTTTACCCACATTTTCATATTTTTCGTGAAATACTCCGTGATGTGTTCAAGAAGGAACTTAACTTTATCAGGGTTTCGACGGTGATCCATTAAGAAATTCGTAAATCCTCGCATGTTCATTGCTACTGATAAAGGAGCGTGAGGTCCTAAAATTGCCATGAGATATTTTTTTCCTACAACGGATTCGGACATTTTCGCAAAAGTAGAATATTTGCTCTTTTCTTCGGCATTAGGCGTGTATCTTTCTAAATATTCGTCTAACTTAGACCAATCAGGAAGAGAAGGCCTCCCAGGATGCCCCATTGTGTCGCCAGACCCCGTGCGGTTCCAGATACACCCCCATTCGTCAATTTCTTCACGTTTTAATTTCTTCCAATTGTCATACTTAGAGTTTTTAGCCCATTCTGGTTTGTCCCATTCAAAGGTTTCACCATGAGGAAATAATCCTTTTTCATCTTCAGCATGACCAGGTTTCCAATCCTTGGAGGGCATTGTTAATAATGGAAATACATCGCTATTAGCTTTACCATAATTAATAATGGGAACTTTATCCGGATTAGAAAAGTGAATAGCTGCTTTAACTCTTTCTACTGAATTCATTTTATTTATATTAACAAATTATTTATAAATTTAATGTTTAATTCATAAAAAAAGACTTACTTAAAAAAAAAAAATATAAAAAAAAATCATGTGCTTAATTTTTTGCTATTTCCAGCTTTAAATTCCTAATTTGTGTTGGTTGAGATAGAAAATGCGTGTTGGGCGTGCGATACTGCTTTAGATGAGACAAAACCCGTGAAATTGGACAAGGGAAAAGAAGAGGAGGAAGATATTGAAGTTGACAAGATCGTGAGAGAATAAAAATATCTTAAATTTTAAAGAAGAATCCGAAAGATATACGCTGTAATTTTTCAAAAAAATTCAAGAATTCATTGGATCAGTTTTAAAATAAAGTTATAATTGTAGTTGCTGGTGTCCATGAATAATTTTTAGGATTTCAACCCATTTAAGTCATCTTCAGCTTCTGGTTTCCATTCTATTTTAGCCATTTTTCTTTTAATCGCTTCTTTGCACTTTTCATGACTTCTTGGTGAGTGTGTTCTTTTCCGTTACTATTTTGCTTCAACGCTCTCTCTATCCCTTCTTTTACACGGAGATGGTATATTATTTCCTCTAAAGTAGTGTTATCTGGTAAATCTTTTATAAACGAGATTACTTCTTTTTTAAGCTTACTCATAATTTCTCTCTATTTAAATAGTATTTTGAGAATTTTAAATTGTTGGTTTTCTGGGATCTTTTAAATATAAGATTACTTTTAAAACTAAATTCATTCATAACATTTTACATTTTATTTAAATCAAGCAGAAATTTCAAGGATTATTGTACCTCTTTCTTAATTATCCTATTAATGCCACCTTAGAGAGATTCTTCAATGCCTCATTTCCAAAAATTCATTATTTCAAAAATGTTCATTTTCTTTAGTTTTTTAAATTGTTTTAAAAGTATTACCGTAATCATGAAGATCATTCTTTCCATAAGACCCATTATTAAGAATTCTCCAATTAAAATGCCAATAGGTATCGAAATTACAAAATAAATCAGAATTTCCTGAATAATGGCCTTTTTAGCTTCTCTATCCCGGAGTCCTAAAGCTTTCATGGTGGCGTAATCTTCAATCCTGTACTCAATGATGTTTTTAATGATAACAGCAGAGATTAATAATCCAA
>JAUWRB010000102.1 GCA_030610785.1 Promethearchaeota archaeon
TTCACGATATCAGTTTTAAACGAGTGAATGCCGCTTACACGTCCCAGAGATGTCCTGAATGTGGGCTAATCGAATACAGGGATGCTAAAGGCGTTCTTGTATATCTAAAAGATGGGCTTACAAGAAAGGAGCAAGAAAAAAGAAATTTTTTCCGTACCAAATCTCGAAGTGGCAAAAGATTCACTTGTCAAAATGCCTTACTCCATGAGACTCGATCAGTTTTCCACTTAGATGCTGATTTAATTGCGGCGCGTAATATAGCGTTATCGTAGGAACACCTTGACAAGTCAAGATGCAAATCTAAACTTGTCATGAGGGTCCGTTGTCCCTCCCATTAAAAGAGGACATTTGTCCAGATTTTTTGCAACGGTTGTTTATTGTTTCGACTATGCTGTGTTTCTTTAACAACTTTTCTGTTTTCTTTAATATTTGGAAGTTATTTATTATTTTCAAGTTTAAAAACACAAGAAGTAACTGATTATTTTATCGCATGTACATTATCTGGAATAAGCGTTACTATTGGTGATTTATTATATTTTCAGTCTTTGAAAAAAATTGATGCTTCTCGATCTTTTTCTCTTACACAATTAAGCTTGGTATTTGTTTATCCATTTGCTTTTATCTTTTTTGGTGAAGAAATAACATCATCCATTTTATTAGGTGGTGCGTTAATCCTATCAAGTGTTTTTTTATTAGGTTCTAAAGATAAACCTGAGGAAAGCATCTCTAATAAAGAAATCAAGGATAAAACAATAGAAAAATTGTTCATGGGCATAATTTTAGCAATAGGAACGGCTTTTTGTTGGGCGTTCTCAATAGTCTCATTTAATCAAGCTAGAATTATTATAGGTGATGTATTTCTAACTAGTTTCTTCAGAATTTTCAGTGCTACAATATTTATAGGTATATTGGGTTTATTCCAGCATGATTATTATTCTAGTTTCAAAAAAGAAAATAGAAGTGGTCTGAAGTATTACTTTTATATCGGAATTGCCGGTTCATTATCTTTAGGATTAGCAGACACCTTATTTTTTATAGCAGCAGAATTGAATGGATTAATCTTAACTTCAACATTTACGGCAAATACACCCATAATTCAGCAAATTTTCTCAATTCTAATAATAAAGGAAAAAGTTCGCAAACGATTTTTTATAGCAGTATGTTTAATAATTTTAGGAAATTACATTATTCTATTCATATAATTTATTGAAAAATCAAACAATGATAAAAACAGAAATCAGTCTTTTAACTAATAATATTATTTTACCATTTCAAGACCTCCAAAAAGAGCATGGATTAGAATTTGTTGAATTAAATAAATTATTTGCGACACAATCCTTAGCAGAGCATGGATTAGGTTTCTTGATAAATATCTACGATCAGGAAGATCCTAACAACGAATGGAGCGCAGAACTTAAAAAAAAAATAATATTTGATATGGGTTCTTCTAATCTTACTTATCTACATAATTTAGATATAAGAGGATATAGTATTTACGATGCTACTGAAATCGTAATTTCTCATTGGCATTACGACCACATTGGCGCATTTTACGAAATTTTAGAAAGAATTGACGATGAAATTCCAATAATTTGCCACGAGTCTGCCAAATTTGAAAGGTTTTTTAAGCGCTCTAACGATGTTAAAATTAGCAATTTAAAAGGAAAAACAAAAGAAGAAATTTTGCCTTTATTATCCACATCCAAGATTGTTAATCAATGCCCTATTGACTTAGAGCGCGTGAAGAATCTAAACGGAAATGTCAAATTTTCTAAGCAACCATTCGAATTGCTGAAAATAGATGGTTTAAAAGTTGTTGCTAGCGGAGAAATCCCTAGAATACACGAAGAAGAATACTTTAGTAATTATTTTTCGCTTCAAGATGATACTTTAAAAGTTGATAACATTTTAGACGACAAATGTTTAATCTTTGAATACGATAAAAATGTAATCTTATTAAATGGATGCTGCCATTCAGGGCTCATGAACACGCTAGATTATGTAAAAGAGATATCAGATAAGCCGATAAGTCATATAATAGGTGGATTTCACATGGCAAGTGCCTCAGACATTCGAATAAATAATACAATTGAATATTTAAGAACATTCCAAGATCGTGATACGACTTTATACGTCTTTCCAATTCATTGTACAGGAGAAAAATTTTTATACGAATTAAAAAAGAGAAATATTCCAAAAATTAAGGCTTTCAATGCGAGCGTAGGGACAGTCTTTAATTTTTAAGAGAGCTAAGATAATATTTTTTCAATCCTATTCATTCCTTCCCCAATATCATCGTTGGAAATACAGTAAGAAAACCTTATATATTCGTCCATCTCTTCCGGGCTTTTATTTCCAAAGTAATTTCTAGATAATACTGCTACATCTGCTTTTTCTAATAGATAATCTTGAAATTCTAAAGAATCCTTAAGGTTTAATTTCTCGCACGCTCCAGTCACATTTGCGAAAATATAAAACGCACCTTTTGGCTTTAAAGCCGAAATGCCATCAATCTTATTCAATCTTTGGTATATTAAATCGCGCCTTCTTTCAAATTCCTTGACCATTGCTAAGGAAGGCGATTTATCTTCTATCATCGCCGTGATTCCGGCTATTTGTGTAAATGAAGCCGTGCAAGATATAGTGTTTGTTGCCCATTTTGAAAAATATTCTGCTAATTGTTCATTGACTATTGCGTAACCCATTCTCCAACCCGTCATGGCAAAAAATTTGCTAAATCCATCAAGAATTATTGTCCTATTTAGCATATCAGGATGATTTGCAATTGAACGAAATTCAAAGTTATCATAAATGATGTGGGAATAAATTTCATCAGAGAGAATCCAAATATCGTGTTCTAAAGCAATTTCTGAGAGCGCCTCTAAATTTTTTTGAGTTAAAACAGAGCCCGTAGGATTTTGAGGGCTGTTAATCATGATTAATTTCGTCTTATCAGAAATGCTATCTCTTAAATTATCAATATTAAAGTTCCAATCTTCACTTTCTTGTAATTGAGAAGAAATTGGCGTGCTTCCGTGAACATTAATTAAACTCTCATATATGGGATAACCTGGATTAGGATATATTATCTCATCACCCGGATTAGTACACGATAATATAGATAAATCTACAATAAATTTGGCGCTTGGCAGAATAACTATATTTTCATAGGATATATTAATTTTTTTCGTTTCCGAAACAAATTGGGCAACAGCCTCTCTTAACTCCTTAATACCAGCCGAGGGAGTATAATGAGTATAATTTTCTTGTATTGCTTTAATTCCCGCCTCTTTAATATGGCTTGGTGTAGGAAAGTCTGGCTCGCCGAGCGCAAATGAGATAATATTCTTTCTTCTTTCTTCGGGTAATTCTTGAATTCGCCGGAGGACTTCAAACGCGGTTTCCGTTCCAAGACGATTCATGCGTTCAGAATATTGCATGTGTAATTAAAAATATTAAATCTTATAATATTTTCTATTTAATAACAATCATTAGATTTCATTTTCCATGACTTTCTATATTTAACAATTTTTTTTTAAGGTCTTGTTGCCATTTATTATCAGTCTTTCCCATGAATCCACCAATGTTCCCATTCTTTTTTACCACGCGATGACAAGGGAGAATTAACGGAAGAGGATTTTTTCTTAAAACCGTTCCTATTGCTCTAAATGCTTTTGAATTGATCTTCTTACCGATATCAGAATAAGTCGTGACTTCACCTCGTTTTATCGTAATAATTGTTTCAATCACTTTTTGAGAAAAACTCGTCGGAAATTTATTTTTTAAGTCCAAATCGATATTTAAATCATTTACTTTCTCTTATAAATTGATATCTTCACCCAATAAATAATCGTTAATGAAATCTTTCAAATCCAGGATTTTTATTTGTTCTTTAGAAGGATCTTTATCAAACAATTCATGTTTATTTTATTCTATACATAAAAACATCATTTCTTCATTTTTGAAAAATTTAATCGCATCTAAAGTTATTTTTTGTCGTTTTTTCTTATATTCAAAAAAGATTAGAATAAAGAGATTAAGGAGTTTAGATTTTAAATAAATAACCGAAAAGTTTTTTCACCAAATCGAGTATTATGATAATTTTTCAATAGAGATTTTTAAAAAATCTAGATAATTCTTTAAAGTAAGTCTTTTATAATAATTAATAATTGTAATAATTTTTTTTAAAACAAACATTTCGAAAAATATATTAAAAGATTAATTTTAAAATTAAATTCAAATGGTGCAATAAATGTCAAAAGATATTAAAAATGTGATTGATGGGGTAGAATCAAGTGAAAAAGAAGTCTCAATTTTGCAAAACAAAATAGAACGTTTAACAGAATTGATTGAAAAACAAAAATTGATAATGAGCGAGCAAGAAAACTTAATGCAGCAACAGAAGAATAAAATTTCTGACATGTTTGACATTCCCGAGGATATTGTAGAATTGAAAGAATTGATTGGGTCTCAGCGAGCTATAATTAACGAAAAAGAAATTCAATATGAATACGCCAAAGGAGAAGCTGCTCAAGCGGTAAAAGAATTAGAACTCACTAAAAATCTCATTATTCCTATTCAGGAAAAACTAGAGCAATCATTTATTACTCTCGGACAAATAAAATCAGAATTAGCAGAAAAAAAAGCAGAATTAATGTTAGTAAAAGAAGATAATAAAAATTTACAAAAACAAGTAGACGGATTATCGTCATTATCCGATAAGGTTAAAGACGGCCAATTTGAAATGCTTACAGAAGCTAAACAAAAATATTTAGAAGAAATTGAAAGATTAAAAAAACAACATATTGAAGAAAAACAAGACTTAATTTCCAAAATTACTGATTTAGATACTACATTATTAGATAGTAAATTGGGAATTACAGAGAGAACTTCAGAAGCTAAAGATTTTGCAACAAGGTTTAGCGAGATTAAAGAAAAACAAGAAAATTTAATAAAAAAATTAGAAGAGTCGATGGAAGAAAATAGGGAAGCAAAAAAACAAATCCGAAATTTTGATGAAAAAATGAAGAACCTTAGGGAGTTTAAAGAAGAAAATTTCGAAAAAATATATTATTTTGATAAATTAAAAGTATTGATGCAAGTAGAGCCCGTATTTAAAACTTTTTTAATAATACAAGATTTTAAGAAAGGGATTAATTTAGAGGACTTGCGAAAATCTCTTGCTTCCCCCATTGTTTTAGTAAAAAAATTTGTTAAGCAACTTCAAGATAATGATCTCGTAGACATCAACGATGATGGTAAAATAATTGTTAAATCTTTTGAAGAGTAAGTGAATAGAGGAGCTTAGGTTTTTTTTCCCTTTTTCTATTAAAATTTTTATTTTTAAAAAGCTAACAGAATCGCTATTAAAAATATAGAATTAGGATTTATTCAAAAAAAGATAAGATTTTTTGAATTTTTGGAATTTGAATTTATCGCCTTCTACTTTATCTAAATTTTTGCTAATTTCTTATATAAATTTGGTAATGATTTTTTGAATTTATCGCCTTCAACTTTATCTAAAATCTCTGCTGCAATTTCTTTTAAAATTTCGCGATATATATGAGGTTTTTCATCCCGACGAAGCAGAAGAGCAACCACATAGTTCTCAATGGAAATATGATCTTCTCCAACGCCAGAAAAAAATGAAACCACTTTATTATTTTTAAGAGATATTGAAGCAAAACCAGGCTTTAAAGATTGATAGCGATGGGAACTATAAACTTGCGTTAACAAATTATTAGTGATTTTTAAAGATTCAGGGTAAAAGCCCTCGTTTATTGGCCCAATTTCATTATCCCATCGAATAACTAGAATACCTAATGGCACGATACATTAACCTCTTTAATTAATGAGCTGTTATTTTTTATTTTTTTTAAATATTTTTAATTAATTTGTTTCGGTCTTCATAAAAATATTTTTATTATTACTTTAGTATTTTTTTACTCATTTATTTATTTTTATTTTTTATTTATTAATAAGATCAATTGTCTAAAACATTATTATATTTTAAACAAATAAAAATTATAACATTTAATCACAAAATCTTATCTAAGAATAAATAAAATTAGTCTAAAGTAAAATTTATATTAAAACCAAAATTTTTGAATATGACCTATAAAAGCTTATAGAAAAATAAAATCATTTCTTAAAATAACATTACGATTTTATTATTTGAGGCTTATTATAGGAGGGATTACCGAGCATGGTCAAAGGTCTTTTCTTGAAATGGGTCAAGACCGATTATAGGTGCTGGACTTAAGATCCAGTGGCAAAGGCCTTCGTGGGTTCGAATCCCACTCCCTCCACATTTTTTAATTGAATAATTAAGAAATATCTAACCAATAATTCCCATCTATAAATTTTTTTATAATCCTTTTGAGTAAATGGACAATTTAAAAAAAGAAAAAAAATTGTTATTTAAATTAAATAGCTTGCTTTTTGCCAGCGGAAAATAAAGATACCCCGCAGTATGGACAAAAAGTGGCGCCTTTTCGGTCTAATTCGGCTTTACATTCCGGACATAGTGTTTTAAAATCAAAGGTTGACGGAATAGATTTAATTACTTTTTCAGATAATTTTCTGAATGAATTCTGGACTTCAATAATTTTATCCTCTCTTGTTTCTTCGGGAAAACTATGAATATAAATTGAAGAGAGTTCAATAATGAAATTTTCCAAGAACTTTAATTGATCTGAAAAATTTTTATTTACTTTAACTTTCAAAATACTATCACCTGCTTGTGTCAAAAAATAGAGTTTCTTTAAAGGTCCAATTGGGCTTTTTACGCTTTTAAAATTCAAAAAACCATTTTTTTTTAATTTTGATAAAATAGGATAAATTGTGCCGGATTGCGCTTCCCAAGTGCCAGCAAAATGTTTATTTAAATTTAGGATGAGATCGTAGCCTGAAATTTCCTTACTATTAAAGATGCTCTCTAATATTGTGAATTCTAAAGGAGTAAGCTTTGTTTTTGTTATATTACTGAATATATTTTCTTTAATTTTAGATCTCAAATCTTTTATATCTCCTTCAAGATCTAAGAATTTTGATAACCACATTTTTTTCTTCCCTCTACCCTATTTATTCTTTTTAAGCGTTCTCTTTTTCATTTTTAACATTTCTTTTTCAATAGCTCTTTCCTTTTTCGATTTTCCTACGCCCTTTTCAATAACAGAGCCTGAAAAGTATGTGAAATATACGATAATATGAAGTAATAAACCCACTCCCCAGAAAATTGCAGGATAGTACGCCCAGCGAAGCGATCCGAACATGAAGTTATTCATTAAATTCGTGTCTATAGCAAATAATAATAAATTTACTGTTAAATAAGCGAAGAAATGTAATATTACGCCTCTCTTAGCCATTGGGTATACACCTTTAGCATATAAGCAATAGGCAACGACATGCATGGTTAGACCTATAAACCACCCTAAAAGCGGAAATAAAAACCAAAAGTAATAAGAAAGCGTCAGTAAATTTATTAATACAAGTAAGCTATTTCCTAAGAGATATAAAAAAAAATGAATTTTAATCGATAATCTGTATTTTATTTTCTGCTCGGCTATTCTTCTCAAACTCTCTTCTGAAAATCCAGTTTCTGATTCAATTTTCATTTTATAACACCAAATTTTTATAGATATTTAATTCTGAAAATTTTTGATCCTATTTAAACTTGCTGTTTCTACATAGTGAATGTTAGATCAATCTAGTGAGAAGATTGATACAAACAACATTTTTATTAAAAAATCAGAATTTTGAACTTTTCTTTAAACTATTTTTAACCAAAAATGAAGTTTTACTAGAAGAAAAACAAGAATTACTTTTTAAAGCTTTTGTAATAAAAAAAAAGAAAAAAAAAGTTTAAGCATTCTTAATTGTATTAAAATCTTTTTTGTATTCTACGGGATCTCCACCTTTTTCAATATAATCCACGTACACTTTCAAACTTTTCAAAAATAAATCACCGGCCATTTGAAGTATCCCTCTTTGGTTTTCTAATTCAAATTCGGTCCAAAGAGTTACCTCTACAGCATTATCGCCTTTGGGAGTAAAAATGTAACCTATTGAAGCCATTGGGCTGTTTTCTTGAGTAGAAGACATTTTTTCGTAAGGAACATTTTCATATTCCGTGTTTATAACATCGCCTACATTAGTTTTAAAGAAATACTTATCTTTTTCTATTTCGGAAACTTCATTAACTACTATATTCCATCTATTTAAAATCATGTAGTTATTAAGTATATCGTAGACTTTTTTAACGGAAATATTTAAATCAATTGAAATATCTAATTTTGGTATAAAAATTCACCTCTAAATTTGAATGAATATGATTATATATGTCAGATATCTATTTAAATTTAGATAAAAAAAGCGAATAAATTCTATTTAAAAAAATTTGAGTTAATAAATATATTGATTGAAATAAATCAATATAACGACTCTTGATTGCCTTTAATTGCATCTTCAATATATAGCTCTAATTCGTAATCAGACATTGGTTCCAGAGACACAAAAAAGCCTTGTGGATGAGCATAATTTACTTTTTCATATTTGGAAATTTTTGAGAAATCCACTCTTTTATCATCGTTATATCTCCTTAATGCTATTGTCCCATAAGGTCGATTATTAGGATAAACCGCAATTCCACCTCTTTCATCTTGCCACATCTCTTTCTTCTTCTCATTTAATATGCGCACTAACATGTTTGAATGTTCGACATTTTTATAACAAAAAACTACGATAACACCCTTTATTCTCTTAAATTCTATTTTTCTTTCAATTGCTTTTATAGTTTTATAGTATTCATCAATTAGCATGAAAAATTGTTTACCAATTACCTTCATTAATGAAAATATGACACTTCCTTTCTTAATTATCTCTCTTTTTTGGAAAACATTTAAAATAGTCCTTTCAATAAAAGAGTCTAAGCTTCCTAATGCGGTGTAAGAGATATTCAAGAGTTTAATGACCTCTTTGGGGCCTTTCGTGTCCTTCGCAACTGCTATCTTGAGCCAATTATAAACCTTAACAGCTTTCTCCCACAATTCCCAATTTTTTAATAAAAGGGATAACGTGCAATCATCCATTACAATTTGATGATGATCAAAGCATTTCATATCAGGATCGTGCTTATTCCCCACATCGAGCTTCCATATGGAGGAGTCATTAATCTCCTCTCTGGTTGGCTCTTTTCGATGCACCTCTTCAATATCCCCCTCCTTGTAAATTACTAAACAAGTAGATAAAAAATCATCTAAGTGCGCCGTTCCCGGGTGCGTTATTATCATGTTCATGGATTTATTCCTTAATTGCCTATTAATAAAGCTTTTTAATGATAGATATAAATTAATTGTCTATGAAAAGTTTTTCTCATATTTTTTTACTTTAGCATATTCTAAGCAGATTTAGGTGCAGTGATCGAGGAAGCAAGAATCAGGCTCCTTTAGGTGCTGGTAGTTCAATATATCTAAGATTAATCATAGTTAGCTTTTCATGTTTTTTTTTTTGATTATCATAAAATCTCAATTTTTTTTATTTTGAGAGAAAAAATTTTTCTGTTCAAGTCGCATTTAATCAATCAATTATTTTCATACATAAACTTTATTACTTTTAGATTCCTTAAGAACATATTATTCGTAAATTTAGAATAATAATAAAAACAACAAAAAAAAATTGTTAATTGAGAAATATTGTAAAAGGTACTAAAAAATGGCCAAGGGAACAGTAAAATGGTTTAACAGCCGTAAGGGATTCGGGTTTATAACCACCGAAGATAATCAGGACATATTTGTCCATTACACCGCTATAAAAAGCGACCAAGACGAATTTAAGACCATCTACGAAGGAGATATAGTAGAATTCGAAATTACAGATGGGCAGAAGGGACCACAAGCCTCCGACGTTCAAGTAACTGAAAAAGGACCTCGTGAGCAACATTATCAAAGTCGTGGTAGATCTGACAGGTATTAACTTCCCGTTGTTAATTAAAAAAAGTAATATTATTAAATTTTGCTTATAAGGAATTTCCGGAAGTAATAACACAAAATATGAAGAAGTATTAAAATGCCTTCTTCGCTTTATTTTTTTTTTTTTAATTTAACACGAGTAATAATTTTAATTTAGGAAGTAATTCTATATCGATATTCTCGTTTCAATAATTATTTTTATGAAAATTCAATAGATTTATTATTGGCTTCCGTTTAATTTCAATATCGTGGTAATCTGCTCCATAATCATTTTCTAAAAGATTTTTTGAGCGTTCTTTATCGTTAAAAAATAAAAAGATTAATAAATAGATTTAGCCATTAAAATCCTACTAATTTTAAAATATTTTTCATATATACTTATAGGCTCTTTTATATGAAATCAACTTTTAAGTCTTATAACGTGATTAAGGAACTTGAATATTAAATTAATTATAAAACCTTTTTAATTTTAAGAATTGATTCACGATAAAAATAAGAACAATAAGCATTATCATTTTTATTAAATACTTAAGAGATATAGATAATTAGCAAAAAATATAAATATTCTAAATTTATAAATATTTTAAATTTATCTAATAAATAAGAATAGGGTAGGAATTAACGATTGTAGAAAATAAAATCTTAACAAAAATTGAAAATTGGGACCATAAAGTATTTCTCTATTTATATAAGAGTGGTTTTTCAACAAGAAGCAAGTTATTTGCAAGAATATTCAGTTTTTTCGGGAATTTCATCTTTTGGGGCGTGATTTGGCTTGCCATGGGGATTTATGGTTACATTACTAAAGATTATTTTCTTTTTATTT
>JAUWRB010000212.1 GCA_030610785.1 Promethearchaeota archaeon
TTTTATTAAATGGTTATGACTCTTATAAAAAAATGAAATTTTATATTTATTAAGCATTAACTAAATAATAACATCAAGGTGAAAAATTATGGTTGAGAAAATTCCCGATAAAATAAAAGAAAGAATCAATAAAAGAGTTGAACAAGCGTTCGAGTTATTGATTGACAAGGCATCAAAAGGCAAATCTCTAGAAAACATAATAAAAAGTCTGATAGTTGAGAAAATAATGAATTATTTAGGCCCCCTGATGAGCAGGACTCTTGTAAAAAAACTAGCAAAACAAGGTGTAAAGAAAGCAGTGGACCATGCTTGGGAAACAAATAAAGAAAAATTACAGAATAAATTAAAGTTTTTAAAATAATTTCATTTAAAATTTGGTAAATATTCTTTTTGAAGTTCAACCATTTCATTAAATATTTTCTCTGCCTTTTCAAAACTTCCACAGTTGACATCCATGGCTAGACAAGCAATAGCAAGGTCTTTTGATTCTTTCAGGATTGCGTCAACGCACACATCTTGAATTGACGCTTCAATTCGCAAGAGAGCCGCAATATTTACTGGAATTTTACCAAGCTTCACACCATAAAGTCCATCTTTATTAACAATTGCAGAGCATTCAATTACTAAATCTTGAGGTAGATTATCAATAATTTTATCATTTGAAATGTTAACTGCCGTTTCATACGAATTAGTATCGTTAATAATTGCTTCTATTATTGGTATTACACGTTCTCCTGAAGGCTCTCTGAATAATTGACTATTTTTAAAATATCTACCCTGTTGAAGCCTTTTAAAATTTTTTTCAACACGCTTATTTATTATTTGTCCACCAGACTGCATCATATCTAACCACTCTAGTATATCCTCAATTTTTACGTAATCTTTACTGAATTGGATATACTCACAGAGATGATTATCTCCCACATAGGGGAAATATCCAAATCTTTTATATACTTCAAATGTTAAACTTGCGAATTCAAATCGATCCCATTTGTCTTTAAAATAGTCCATGCATTTAGCGTTAAATTCTGGCATTAGATCTCTACCAGTACTAAGATCTGTTAATTCAAATATAAATGCAAAATGATTTAACCCACCAGTCGTCATTCTTATATTTTCTTCAGCTTTTTTCAAGCGAGCAATTTTTTCAATTGAGCCTATTCCTTTTTCTTGTATTGATTTATCAAGCATGCGAGGAATATGCTTATGAGCAAATCCAATTTGATGACATAAACCAACAAACCTTAAATCTGGAACGGCTCTTTTAATCGCTAAACATATACGAGACATGGGGTTGGAAAAATTAATAAAAAAAGCTTCTGGGGCGTATTTCTTAACATCTCTTGCGATTTTTAAAATTTCAGGGATCTGACGTGCTGAGTGGAAGAATCCTCCCGGACCCCCATTCTCTGCCATTAATTCAGTTGTTCCGTGCTTTCTTGGAATTGAATTGTCTTGACGTCGGAAAAAAAATCTATCTCCGTGCTCAATTGAGCTAATGACAAAATCAGCATCTTTTAACGCACTTGCTCTATCTAAAGTTTGTTCTATATTAAAACCGAGATTTTTGATTTTATTTTCTTCCTTAACTATTTCATAAATCATGTTTAATTTTTCTTTGTTGAGATCGTGAAGCACAATCGTAGAACCCGGTAAAACTTTGCTTAAAGAAATATCTTTTACTGTAGCGGGCCCAAATGATGCACTTCCTGCCCCAATTAGCACTATTCTTTTATCCATGTTTCTCACTTCTCATTTATTAATAATAAGAATAATATTTATAATAGTTTTATTTAAAATATGAAAGATATTTTTTTTGAATCTCCATCATTTCGCTGAATATAATATCTGCTTTCTTAAAACTTCCCACATTTGGATCAACCGCTAAGCACGCAATAGCAAGCTCTTTTGATCTTTTTATAATCGCTTCTATACATAAATCTTGAATTGTTGCTTCAATGCGGAGTATTGCAGCAATATTTTTGGGTAAATTCCCGATTTTTATTCCATGTATTCCATCTTTATCTACTCGTGCTGGTCCTTCAATTATTAAATCCTCAGGTAGATTTGTTATAATTCCATCATTTGGGATGTTAATGGAGCTTTCATATGAATTTTTATCAGTTAATATAGATTCAATTATTGGAACTGCTCTTTCTCCAGAAGGTGCTTTAAGAAAGACTCCTTTTTTAGGATATCGTCCTTTTTTAAGTCTTTTATGATATTTTATGATTCTACCATGTATACCTTTACCTAACTGTTCGCTTCTATTAATCCAATCAACCATATCTTGTTGTTTTGTGAACTCTTCGCCGAATTGCAAATATTCTCCTAAGTGGTTATCTCCAGAATGAGGAAAATATCCAAATCTATCGTAAACTTCAAATGTTAAATCAGAAAATTCAAATCTGTCCCATTTATCCTTATAATAATCCAAGATTTTTGAATCAAATTCAGGCATTAAATCCTTACATGTTGTTAAATCTTCTAAACCTACTAGAAATCCAAAGTGATTTAAGCCAACAACTTTTAATTTTAGTTCTTCTAACTTTTTATTAAGCATTTTCGGGATATGATGATTTAAAAAATGTATCTGATGACAGAGACCAATAAATTTAAGATTCTTAGTAACTCTTTTAATTGCAAGGCACACGCGCGCCATTGGGTTAGAAAAATTTATAAAAAATGTGTTAGGACAAATTTTTTCTGCATCTTTAACAATATCAATAATAGGAGGTATGACTCTAAACGCATGAAATGTGCCCCCTGGTCCGCCACATTCTCCTAAAATCTGCGTTGATCCGTATTTTCTTGGTATTTCATGGTCTTGCAACCACAATGAATGTCTATCACCAACTTCTATTGAACTTATTACGAAATCTGCTCCCTTAAAAGCTTCTACTCTTGATGTTGTTCGTTCAAAATTGAACTTATTATTATTTCTTTTATTTTCTACAGTTATTAACTCGTATATTATTTCTAATTTCTCTTTATCAATATCGTGAAGCACAATTGTACAACCCGATAAAACATTGCTTAAAAGCAAATCAGAAAGCATGGAAGGTCCGAAACTCGATGATCCCGCACCAACTAAAACGATTTTTTTATCCATCTTTTCGATTTTTTTTTATTTTTGAAATATTTAAAGGATTATTAAATTTAAAGGATTTTCAAATTATTAAGCAATTGATTCAATTGATTTTTACATGAATCGTAAAATTAACATTAAAAATATATAAATACTCGTAAATATGGGAAAAAATTTATAAATAATTATAAAATAATATTTCTATAATAATGATCTCGAATAATACTACTTCAAATGCATTATTAAGGAAAGTCTTATCTCTTGAAGATGTAGTAGTAGTATTATTATAAGTGAGTCAAACCCTCTTAATCTTTTTCTTTTATAAAAATCACGGGTTTGCTCGCTTGGCGTGTAATTTATATTTGAAAGATGTTTTGAGTGGTTTATTTACTCCTTTGAGATCTTAAAAAAAAAAGGAGGATTAAATATGACGATTATTAAAAAGGAAAACACGACAATGCCCAAATCTATTGGAGAAATCTTTAATTATTCAGAATTCTTTGATATAGAACGGTTTTTTATTCCCGCAGAATGTCAAATTTCCGAAAAAAAAATAGCGTGGTAATTTTGTAAAAAACACCCATACAAGAAATAGAGTTATAGGATTTTTTCAATTCTTTCCAAAGCTTCTCTAATTCTTTCTACTGGTTGAGTTAACGCAAATCTCACAAAACCCTCACCATATTGCCCAAAACCAATCCCTGGAGTAACAATCACTCCAAGATCGATTAATTTCTTTGCAAATTCCATGCTACTCGTTTCATCTTCAGGGATTTGAGTCCACACATAAAATGTCGCTCGAGGTTTTTCAGTTTTCCAGCCCATATCGTTTAATCCATTAATTAAAACATCACGCCTTTCTTGGTAAACTCTCATGTTTTTTTCCACTATTTCGGGCTTCCTTTCTGATTTGAACTCGTTAAGCCCTTTAATGACTGCTTTTTGTATGAATATTGAGCACCCAGAATCAATTTGAGATTTTACTTTTCTTAATCCGGTTATTAGTTTCACATTCCCAGCTGCCCATCCGCATCGGAATCCCGTCATGCAAAACATTTTTGAAGCACTATTAATCTCAATGTGGTTCTGATCGACTTGCAAGATAGTCGGTGCAATATAATCGTCAAAAGTGAATTCTGAATAAGGGTTATCGTAAACAATAAAAAAATTATAATCTTCAGCATAATCAACTACCTTTTTTAAGAAATCTTTGGGAGCGATTGCACCGGTCGGATTATTAGGATAATTTAAATACATCATTTTTGCTTTTTTAAGAATTGACGTATCAATTGCCTCCAAATCAGGAAGAAAATCGTTTTTTTTAAATAATGGCATTAAATATGGTTCTCCATCGCATAGCTTTGTTGCTCCATTTTCATAAACAGGATATCCTGGATTGGGGCATAAAACTATATCTCCAGGATTAATAAAAGCTCTAGCAATATTTGCTACGCCTTCTTTACCTCCAATAACATTCGTAATTTCGCTCACGGCTTCTAAGTTAATTCCAAATCTTACCTTATACCATCTAGCAACGGCTTGCCTAAAATCTTCTTCCCCCATGCTTGAAGGGTAATTCTGATTATTAGGATCCTTTACTTGTTCAATCATTTCGTTAAGAATTAATTCGGGAGTCGTTAGATCAGGATCACCAATCGACATTGATATTAAATCCACGCCATTTTTTTTTTTTTCTAATTTTATTTGCTCAATTTCGGCAAATATATATGGCGGTAATCTACCAATTCTTTTTGCATATTCAATCATGATATCAAATACCTTTTTAGTCTAATAAAACATTAAACAAAATATAAACTTTTTTTCCTAATAACAAACAATCAAAATGGAAGTGCCTTACGGTTGACCTCAACACGAACGCCACTTTTTATCTATAAAAATATAGAACGATGAAGTTTTTATTATTTTTTATTATTAAAATTCACTTGAAAAAAGTTTATTGCTACTAACATACTAACAAAAAAAGAAAAATAAATTAAAAAAAAAAGTATTATTATTAGAGACCCATTTCCTTAATTTTGTCTTGGTTTTCTTTTACTATATCTGGAGTTAAATCATACCATCTCCAAAAAACAATGGCTGCTAAGAGCATGAAGATCGCGGGAATCAAACCAAAATGTAAAGTAATTCCCCACACAGCGTCAGCGGATTGAGTTGCCGCTCCTTCTACAAATCCTGTAAGCGAATGTATTACAGCAAAAGTAATTGCTTGCAGTATTATCGCAAAGCGACCAAAAAAGGATTGAAATCCGTTATAAATGCCTTCTTCTCGCTTGCCAGTAATTACTACAGATTCATCGATGACATCAGCAAATATCGGTGCTAACAACGCCCAAAAGCCTCCAAGACCAACGCCCCATATAATCATTGCGAAAAACAAAAGAAAATAGTCTATAATAAATGTTAATGGTACTGTTACTATAGATAACATTATTGCCGCTATTAATATCACTTTTTTGTTGTTGTTCATCTTATGAGAAAGCTTAATCCAAAGAGGTGCCGAAAATAATGCCCCAATTAGAAATCCCGCTGAAAGTAATACTTGAGCACTTGCCGGCATTCCTAAAACATATCGCACGAGGTACGGAATAGATCCTTGTATGCATGTGACTAAAGTTCGATAAAATGTATATGTGACAATAAAAACGACAAAAGCTTTTTGTTTCAAAGAAATTTTCAACATGCCAGTAAAAGACACCCGTTCGGCTTTTTCTTCGTGCGTTGCAAGGTATTTATCAACAGTAATTTGATCATCACGACATCCAGGAATTGAGGCGCAAAAGATTACGAGTCCAATAAGAA
>JAUWRB010000224.1 GCA_030610785.1 Promethearchaeota archaeon
TTCACGATATCAGTTTTAAACGAGTGAATGCCGCTTACACGTCCCAGAGATGTCCTGAATGTGGGCTAATCGAATACAGGGATGCTAAAGGCGTTCTTGTATATCTAAAAGATGGGCTTACAAGAAAGGAGCAAGAAAAAAAAAATCTTTTCCGTACCAAATCTCGAAGTGGCAAAAGATTCACTTGTCAAAATGCCTTACTCCATGAGACTCGATCAGTTTTCTGCTTAGATGCTGATTTAATTGCGGCGCGTAATATAGCGTTATCGTAGATACACCTTGACAAGTCAAGATGCAAATCTAAACTTGTCATGAGGGTCCGTTGTCCCTCCCATTAAAAGAGGACATTTGTCCAGATTTTTTCCAACGGTAATTCTGAGAATGTTCGAACATCGTATTTTTTTTTAATAACATTAATATTTCCGGCGATAAATGATAATAATTCAAAATTATCTTCATTTGGAGCAACGATACATGTATCAATATCACTCTTATTTGTTTCTAGACCTTTTACATTAGAACCATATATTAAAATCCCCATGATTTTTTTCTTTTCTATAACAATTGAAAAATCTTTCTGAATTTCATTTAGCCTTCCTTTTGTAACCATTTATCTAAAGCCTCTTTATATTTTTTTAAATAATCATAATATTTCTGAATATCTTTAAAAGCCATCTCTTCGTCAAGTCCATTATAACTATGAACAACTCTGTTTTTCAAACCATTAGCTTGTTTCAGATTATACGCTAATTCCTTAGAAATAATTTTATTTTCGGCTAAGAGATCCATATTAACATAATCGTCTTTTGGAATTAATTTTAAGTCTTTTATTACCATGGCGGCTAAGTCAGTTGTTAATTCTAATATAATTTGATAAGCGTGATATATTGAAAATTGATCTTTTAGACCTAAACTGGTAACAAAATCATTTACATTCAAGTCTTTTGTCCATTCTTTCAATTTTGTCATTAATTTACTGAAATATTCTTCTTTCTCCTTATAACGTTGAATTCGTTTTTGATCCATACAATTATTATCATTAAACAAATATAAGAATTTAATTGCGATATCATAATAATTGTTTTATAATTATTTAGTCGGTATATGTTTTTATTTTCACGGGTTTACCCCCTAAACGAGCTGATTCAGAAGCAGCAATTCCCGCGTGACAAAAGTTTGCTGCTACTCTTGCGTGAATTATGGGCGTTACATCATTTTCAATTGCCGACAACCAATCTTCTACTATTCTAGATGATGCTCCTTGATAAAATCCTTCTCTTTGCGGTGCTATGCGCGATAATTCTGGAGTGCCAATTTTTTTTATTTTTCCTTTTCTATGACGATTTTTATTAATTTTATGATCATCAGCAAGAAATAGACGACCTGGTTTACCTATTTGATAACATTCATATGTTCCAATACGACCTACTACTTGTATTATAATACGAGTAGGTTCTCGAGCAAAAATATAAGCGTTCGCACATTTTGCAATTGCTTGTGTTTCTGAGCGAAATAAAGCGACTTGAAAAGCTTTAGCGGGACTAGAAATTGGTTTTCCTTGATATCCACCAATATCATTTGAATAACTTGTAACTTCTGTAAAGGGCATTGGATTTTTAATTCCTCCCATAGCAACTTGGGCAGGTCCAATTGTGTGAGCATACATCAACGGATCAAATAATTGATACCAAGAATCAACGCGGGGCGTATCAACATTTCCATAATTATCCTTTCTCCATCGATAAGTAACATCGTGAAGATATTCCGATTCAGCATATACAATTGGACCAATTCTGCCTGATGAAGCAAGATGACCTGCGTAAAGGACTTCAGGAAAAAAGCAATAATTTTCACCTAATTGATAAATTTTACCTGATTTTTCTTCTGCATCAATGATTCGTTCAATATCTTTTTCCTTAATTGCCATTGGTACTTCAGAAAACACATGCAATCCAGATTCTAACGCAGCAACGGCCTGATCTACGTGAAATTGTGGGGGACTGCTGATGAGAACGGCATTAAGCTCTGAAATATTTAATAAATCAGCAAAAGACTCGGCAACTCTAATTTCTTCAATTGTTTCAAGTTTTTTTTTTGCTTCTGGGTCTGGATCAAAACATGCTAGTAATTTTGTTCGCCCTTGCAAATATGGCAAGCTTTTTAACTCCATCTCATGAACAAAAGCATTATTCCCATAACCTACTAAAGCATAATTTATTGGTTTTTTCATGATCTATTTAAGTTTAAAAAATAATTAATAATTTTGCAAAAATTTTTAATAATTTTAAAAAAAACGATGTGAAAATTTGTTAAATTTTTGTGAAACTAATAGTTAAAATTAAGATTTTACTAAATTTATTTACGATATACACCATATTTAAAAACGGCGTCAGTCATGGCTTTAACATTTTCGAACTTTGCTTCGTTAGGGATTCCTGCTACGCCTCCATCCACCAGATAACCTCCACCTTCAGCACATCCCTCAATACTTTTTTTAACATAAGCCTCAACTTGAAGAGGATTTCCAATAACTAATAAAGAGGCAGGAACATTGCCTCTAATACAAACATAATTGCCAAAAACTTCTTTTCCCTTAATAATATCAGATTGGTCAAACATAAATATCATCTTACCTTTATGCTTCTTCGCAAATTCAGCTAAATATGGAAAACGATCGGTATATTTACCTTCAAAAAAAGGCATGGGAATTAAACCGTCTTCAATGAGACCTTCCATTACTTTCGTTAAAGTTGGCCAATAAAACTCTTCAAATTGTGTGAAATTCATAAAACCTTCAGCGCCTCGGTGTAAAGGGATAAAAACTATTTTATACCTCGGAAACATTTGAGCCATTTGAGATGTGACTTCAATAGAAGGTTTTGTCAATAATTCCAACATCCTCTTCAATTCCTCAGGTTTTCTATACATATCTAGCATGCTTCCACGCATTCCCCTAAGAAAATCGCTTACGATATCAAAAGGAGCTTGTGTCGTATTAGAATACTGTTGTGGAAAACCTTGTTTTTTCATTTCTTTTTCGTATAATTTTAAAACGCTAACCCACTTTAAAAAGACTTTTGATATTTCTTGAACACTTGATATTATTTTTTGAAAATCAGGAGTACTAAAAAAAAGTGATATTATAAGCATTGAAACAAATCCATTCGTCATTCCGCCTATTCCTGGAAATTCTGAAAGTCCTTTAAGTTTTGAAAAATGCTTTGGTAAAATTTTCCGCACTAAAAATCCTGTAGGATCTGAGAAAAAATCATCATATTCTTCAGCCATCATGAATTCTCCCTCTATGAATTGAAAAGGGAGGTTATCTTTTAATCTATATTTTTCTTCGGCAGCTCCAGGCCATTTAAATAAATTTACGCCTAACGCATCAAATAATTTACCCGAAAAATTGCCTCCTAATGTAGGAACTTGATCCCAATTTAAAGAGGTAAATATTTCTATAGCTGCTTTAGCTGACTTCTCCACATCATACATGGCTTCTCTTATTGTCATTCCTTTTTGTATCATTGGAAAAAAATGCGATAAAGGCGTTAAAGGAACTCGATCTGGCTCTTTTAAAGCAATAGCATCAAATACTCGTTGATTACGCTCCTTATATAATTGTCGAGGATTATCTTTACTCATTAAGAAACACATCCACCTACATTTTATTAATATCTAAATTAAAAAAAAAATTCTATTGTTTTTTCTTTTAATTCAATTCAAACTTTTTTTTTTAATTACTATTGAATTTTATTAAATTAAAATAAAAAAAATAATTATTTTCGATATACGCCATGTTTAAAAACGGCGTCCGCCATGGCTTTTACATTTTCTGGCTTACTTTCATCGGGGATTCCATTTCCTCCGTCAATAATTAGACCTCCGCCTTCACCGCAACCTTCAATAATTTTTTTAATATAATCATCAATTTGTTGAGGATTACCAACTATCAACATTGATCCGGGTATATTTCCTCGAATACACGCGTAATCACCAAAAATCTCTTTTGCTTTAATAATATCGGTCTTATCAAACCAATATATTAATTTTCCTTTATGTTTTTTAGCAAATTCCTTTAGAGGCTCGAGACGATCGTTATAACCTCCTTCAAAGAAAGGAGCAGGTATTAAACCGTTTTTAATTAAGCCTTCCATAACTTTTGTTAATGTTGGCCAATAAAACTCTTCGAATTGGCGTAAACTCATGAAACCATCAGCGCCCCGGTGTAAAGGCATGAAGACGATCTTATTTTTGGGTGTCATTTGTACTGCGTTAACTGCCGTTTCAATTTGACCTTCTACAAGCATTGCTACTAATTTTTTTAACTCTTCGGGTTTCCTATACATATCAAGCATGCTTCCACGCATCCCTCTTAAACCATCACTGACAACATCGAAAGGTGCCATTGCCAACCCTGACATTCCAATAGGAAAACCCAATTTCTTTAAATCTTTCTCATATTTAGTACCAACGGACATGTATTTAAAAAAATACTCTGAAGCTTTATTTAATGAGTCTCGAATTTTTTTTGTACCCGGCATTGCATTAAAAATCGGAAGACTAAACATTATACCTAATCCGCTCGTAAAATTATGAAATTTTGGAAATTCAGAAAAACCTTGAAGTGATGTATTTTGTCTTGGAACTATTTTTCGAAGCAGGAAACCTGTTGGATCAGCAAAAAATTCTTCGTATTCATCAGCTTTCATGTATTCTCCTTCAACAAATTGAAATGGAATATTATCATCCAATCTTTGCGCTTCATCCGCAGCCCCCGGCCATTTAAACATTGTATTTCCTAATAGATCTAACATTTGACCGGGATATATAGCCAATAAAAAAGGCATGAGATCAAAATTTAGTGGTGTTAAAACTTTAATAAAAGCTTGAGCTGTTTTTTCCAAATCATACATCGCATCTTTTTTTGAGATTCCCAGCTGTACAAGGGGATAAAACATCATATTCGGCGCTATTGGCACCCGATCAGGTTCTTTCAAGCTTATTGTAGTCATCACTCGCTCATAGCGTTCTTTAAATAATTGGCGCGGTTTCTTTTCGCTCGTGATATTCACACCTCCAACCATTTTGCTGTTAAATTAACGGCCTCAACGGCGCTTTCTCCAAACGCATCTGCGCCGACATAATTAACAATATTCTCGTCTACTGTCCCGCCTCCAATCATTATCTTAAGAGAATCTCGTAATCCCGCTTCTTTGATCTTTTGAATGATTTCTTTCATCGAATCAAAAGCGAGCGTTAAGAATCCGCTTAGAGCTAAAACTTTAGGCTTGAATTCTTTTATATTTTCAATAAATTTTTTAGAAGGTACATCAACGCCCAAGTCCAATACATCAAATCCACATACATCCAGCATGAATTTTACCACATCCTTACCAATATCGTGAATATCTCCCGCAACGGTACCTAAAAGTACTTTTCCTTTCTTTTCTGCTGATTTTTCAGTTTCTTTTAATTTTGGACCAACTATTTCGAAAATTTGTCGCGTGATTTCTCCTGACATTATTAAATCGGGAAGAAAATATTCTTTATTTTCGAATCTTTCGCCGATTTTTTTCATTGCAGTTTTTACCTCTTCCATT